>NZ_CEWDFQ010000013.1:0-19523 GCF_982438285.1 Acetatifactor sp.
CACTTATCTTGCGGAAAACGGAATCAATATTCTGGATATTTCCCAGACCATTGTACAGGGATATTTTAATATGATGATGATCGTGGATACCAGCCAGGGGAAAAAGGCCTTTGGGGAAATGGCCGACGAGCTTTCGACCCTGGGAGAGGAAATCGGCGTGGTGATCAAGTGCCAGAAGGAAGAAATCTTCGATAAAATGCACCGCATTTGAGGCCAAAGGCTGGAATGTGCAGAAACAGTGAGGAAACGAGGAAGAAATGATTAATTTATATGAAGTGACGGAAACCAACAAAATGATAGAAGAGGAAAATCTCGACGTGCGCACCATCACGCTGGGAATCAGTCTTTTGGACTGTGTGGATTCCGATCTGGAAGCCCTGAAAGAAAAAATATATCGTAAGATTTATGAGGCGGCAAAGGATTTGGTGGCCGTGGGAGAGGAAATTGCAAGAGAATTTGGCATACCCATTGTGAACAAGAGAATTTCCGTAACGCCCATCGCCCTTGTAGGGGGAGCGGCCTGCAAAACGGCCGAGGATTTTACACAGATTGCACAGACCCTTGACAGGGCTGCCAAAGAGGTGGGCGTAAATTTTATCGGGGGGTATTCTGCGCTTGTGAGCAAGGGTATGACTCCGGCGGATGAACTGTTGATCCGCTCCATTCCCCTGGCCCTCTCCTCTACGGAGCGGGTATGCAGCTCCGTGAATTTGGGTTCCACTAAAACCGGAATCAATATGGATGCCGTAAGGCTCATGGGAGAAATTGTCAAAGAGACTGCCAGATGCACTAGGGAGGAGGACTCTCTTGGCTGCGCAAAGCTTGTAGTGTTCTGCAATGCGCCGGATGACAATCCCTTTATGGCAGGAGCCTTTCATGGCGTGACGGAGTGCGACAAGGTGATAAACGTAGGCGTAAGCGGCCCTGGAGTGGTAAAGACTGCTCTGGAGCAGGTGCGGGGAGAAAGCTTTGAGATTTTGTGTGAGACCATCAAGAAAACAGCCTTTAAGGTGACCCGGGTGGGGCAGCTTGTGGCAAAAGAGGCATCCAAGCGCTTACAAGTTCCCTTTGGCATTGTGGATTTGTCCCTGGCCCCCACTCCCGCCATCGGCGACAGTGTGGCGGATATTCTCTGTGAGATGGGGCTGGAATATGCAGGCGCGCCAGGCACCACTGCGGCCCTTGCGCTTTTGAACGATCAGGTAAAAAAAGGTGGCGTTATGGCTTCCTCCTATGTGGGGGGACTCAGCGGCGCATTTATTCCTGTTAGTGAGGATCAGGGAATGATCGATGCGGTAAAGGCAGGGGCGCTGACCTTGGAAAAGCTGGAGGCAATGACCTGTGTGTGCTCGGTGGGGCTTGATATGATAGCCATCCCCGGAGACACAAAGGCGTCCACCATTTCCGGCATTATCGCAGATGAAATGGCTATCGGCATGGTGAATCAAAAAACCACGGCTGTCCGCATCATTCCCGTGATTGGGAAGGGTGTGGGGGAAACCGTGGAGTTTGGAGGGCTTTTAGGATAGGCGCCTATCATGCCTGTGAATTCTTTTTCCTGTGATGCTTTTATCAGCAGAGGGGGCAGGATTCCCGCCCCGATTCATAGCTTTAAAAATTAATCTCTGAAATTGCTTTAAAGCTTTCCGATCAGAGAATCACAATGGGAGTGGAATACTCGTTTTCCATACTCCGTTTGGATTTCAGCGCCAGGGTGCTCTGATAAATATTGTTGATGTTTGTTTCCTTTTTGAGCATTTCATAGGCCTCTGTCCCCAGCAGTCTGCCGGCATCAGCCAGCTTAGTCACAAGGGGGATGGAGGCTTTTTCCTTGATGGCGGACAATAGGGGAGCTGCATCCCTTCTGAAGCCTAAAACTCTGGCATAGGGAATGTAGTCCATGGCCCTGTAGCGATTTAACGTATCAGTATCCATATCCAGCAAAATATGGAGCAGACACCTGCTGATGCGGGAATAGGTGAGCTCCTTGCTTTTTAACAGATCGCAGAAGCCCCGGAAGCTGTCAAAGCGGAACAAATTTTTGCGGATACGGTCCGACAGATCGGAGGACACGTCCAGAAAGCGGTCATAGCCGTTTTCCCGCTCGGAAAGCAGCTTATAGTGCAGGGCAAAGGAAAAGTCGTTGATATGTACCGGCTTTTTGGTGAGCAGATATTCTTTTATGATCAAATAGGCGCTTTCCGGCATCTGGCTTTCCAGAAAATCGAAATCCTGGCGGGAAAATACGGCCTGACGGATGGCGAGGGCCGAGCTTTGATTTTCACCCAGCCGTCTGTCATGATAATCGGACCCTGCCCGCAGGGTGGTAAAGGGCACAATGGCGCTGTTTCGCCGGGACAGGGCCTTTAAGTATTCAATGCCCAGAATATTGTTGGGAGAGGAGAGCACGTCCTTTTGGGAGCTTAAGGAGGGAGCATACTGAATCAGCGCATTGGTTCTTGCATTTGGGTAGGAAAGGCCCTGTCTGAGGTTTCGCTTCAGACAGCGGACGTATTCCTCCGGTTCCTTTAGAAGAATGTCTGCAATCTGCTTCAAAATAGAAATATCTCCGCATTCACTTCCAAAGCAGAGGTGATCTACCACACCCAGCTTGTCCAGAAGGCAAATCGAACCCGTGGCAAAATATTCCGCGCTGGATGCGGCGTAGTAGGCAGGAATCTCTAGTACCAGACTGGCTCCGTTTTTCAAGGCCATCTCTGCGCGTCTGTACTTGTCCAGGAGAGCGGGGATGCCGCGCTGCATAAAGTTTCCGCTCATTGCGATAACGGTGTAATCTGCCCCAAGCTGCCTGCGGGATTCCTCCAGCTGGTATTTGTGCCCGTTATGGAAAGGGTTGTATTCTGCAATAAT
This sequence comes from Acetatifactor sp., assembly GCF_982438285.1. Lineage (NCBI taxonomy): Bacteria > Bacillati > Bacillota > Clostridia > Lachnospirales > Lachnospiraceae > Acetatifactor > Acetatifactor sp. The sequence goes on from NZ_CEWDFQ010000013.1 coordinate 2,872, forward strand.
ACCGTTGACCTTCATAGAGATTCCTCCTTTCAAAAAGTGACCGCATAAAAAACGTAAAACCGATAAAAAATATCAAATGAGAATGTGAAAAAAATAACACACAGTGAAAGCGTTTACATTACCCAAATTATCATAAAAAACAATGAAAAAAGCAAAGCGTTTTGTATCTGAAAATATACAATTTACCGCACATTATGCCTTGTATCTTGTCCTACTATTTAGTATAATATAAATATCTCAGTTTGTTAAGGAAAAAATAACCATAACAGAAAGGAAAGCGGACGAATAGTCGGAAAGGAGCAAGGGTATATGTCATATATTGACAAAATTAAAGAAAGAGCAAGGCTCGACAAGAAAACAATTGTGCTGCCGGAATCCAATGATAAGAGGACTCTGCTGGCTGCGGCTAAAATTGTGGAAGAGGGAATTGCCGATATCATCATGATCGGTAATGAGGAAAAGATTATGGATGGCGCCGGCTGGCTGGAAGTAGATCTCTCAGGCATTACGGTAGTCAATCCTGCGCTTACGCCTAAGCTGGATGAGTATGTAAATCTCTTGTACGAAACCAGAAAGGCAAAGGGAATGACCCCGGAGAAGGCCAGGGAAATTCTGCTGAATGATTACCTCACCTTCGGCATTGTGATGGTAAAGGCAAACGATGCGGACGGCATGGTGGCAGGGGCATGTCACTCCACGGCAGACACACTGAGACCCGCTCTTCAGATTCTCAAGACGGCTCCCGGCGTAAAGCTTGTCTCTGCATTTTTCGTTATGGATACCCAGTTTAAGGATCAGGGCGAGGATGGAACCTTTATCTTTGCGGACTGTGGTCTGAATCAGGACCCTACTGCAGAAGAGCTTGCGGCCATTGCGGAATCCTCTTCCAGAAGCTTTAAGTCTCTGGTAGGACCAAAGCCTGTGATCGCAATGCTGAGCCATTCTACAAAGGGAAGTGCAAAGCATGCCCTGGTGGACAAGGTAGTGGAGGCTACCCAGATTGCCCATGAGCAGTATCCTCATCTGACCCTGGATGGAGAGCTGCAGCTGGACGCTGCACTGGTACCCGGCGTTGCAAAATCCAAGGCACCTGGAAGTCCTGTGGGAGGAAGGGCCAACGTATTGATTTTCCCCAACCTGGATGCAGGAAACATCGGCTACAAGCTGGTGCAGAGGCTGGGAGGTGCGGAAGCATACGGCCCCATGCTCCAGGGAATCGCAAAGCCCGTAAACGATCTCTCCAGAGGATGCTCCTGGCAGGATATCGTGGGCGTTGTGGCGCTGACTTCCGTTCAGGCACAGCTGGTGTAAGGCTGCAGAGATGGTATCCGGTCTGTAAAATATAGAAAGCTTTGTGAGCGCAAAGAAGGAAAGGAAGTAAAGGAAAGACATGAATATTTTAGTTATCAACTGCGGCAGCTCCTCTTTGAAATTTCAGATGATTAATTCCGAGACGGAGCAGTGTATTGCCAAGGGTCTTTGCGAAAGAATCGGCATTGAAGGCAGCATGATTACATATGCTCCTGCAGGCGGGGAGAAGGAAAAAACTGTGACTCCCATGCCGGATCATACAGAGGCTATCCGCCTGGTGCTGGAGGCTTTGACCAATGAAAAAACCGGGGTGGTAAAGAGCCTGAACGAGATTGGAGCGGTGGGCCACCGCATTGTGCACGGAGGAGAAAAATTTGCTGAATCCACCATTATTACGGATGAGGTGCTGGCGGCCATCGAAGAGTGCAATGATCTGGCGCCGCTTCATAATCCTGCAAATCTGATCGGCATTAACGCCTGCAAAAAGCTGATGCCCGGTACGCCGATGGTGGGCGTGTTTGATACGGCCTTTCATCAGACTATGCCGGAAGAGGCTTATATGTATGGACTTCCCTATGAATATTATAAGAACTATAAAATCAGAAGATACGGCTTCCATGGAACCAGTCATTCCTATGTCTCCAAGAGAGCGGCTGAGCTTCTGGGCAGAAAATATGAAGATTTAAAGATTATTGTATGCCATCTGGGCAACGGAGCCAGCGTATCCGCAGTGAAAAACGGAAAGTGTGTGGATACCTCCATGGGACTGACTCCTCTGGAGGGACTGATCATGGGAACCCGCTGCGGTGATATCGATCCAGCTATCATCGAATTCCTTGCGCATAAAGAGGGTAAGAACATCGATGAGATCATGTCTGTGCTCAACAAAAAATCGGGTGTGCTGGGACTTTCCGATAATCTTTCCTCGGACTTCAGAGATTTGGAGGCTGGGTACGAAAAAAATGATCCCAACGCAATCCGGACATTAAAAACCTACTGCTATCGAGTGGCAAAATATATTGGCGCTTATGCAGCGGCAATGAACGGCGTGGATGCGATCTGCTTTACGGCAGGCATTGGAGAAAACGGTCCTCTGGTGCGCACCCTGGTTTGCGGCTATCTTGGCTATCTGGGGGTAACCCTTGACGAAGAGGCAAATCAAAAGAAGGGTGAAGAGGTGGTTATTTCCACCTCCGACAGCACAACAACAGTGCTGGCTGTTCCCACAAATGAAGAGCTTGCCATCGCAAGAGAGACCGTCCGTCTTGTAAAATAAGGAAGAACACGAAAGAACCCATGGACCAAAGCAAACGGTCTATGGGTTCTTTGAATGAAAAGGTTCTGTTAAAAGTATCACAATATAAGAAAGCAATCAGGAATAGAATAAAAAATAATGATGGAGGCGCATATGGCAAAAAACGTAATTGTGGGACAGTCCGGCGGACCCACCGCTGTAATCAATTCCAGTCTGGCGGGGGTGTATAAAACGGCCATGGATCTGGGGGCAGAGAAGGTATATGGAATGCGGCACGGCATTCAGGGCTTTCTGGAAAAGAACATTGTGGATTTGGGAGAGAAGATACGCACAGACCTTGATTTGGAGCTTTTGAAAAGAACGCCCTCTGCGTTTTTGGGCTCCTGCCGTTATAAGCTTCCGGATATCAAGGACAACAGAGAGCTTTTTGATAAAATTTTTGAAATTTTGGATGAATATGAGATATCGGCGTTTTTCTACATCGGTGGAAACGACTCTATGGATACCATAAAAAAGCTGTCTGACTACGCTATATTGATCAGCAGCCCCATTTGCTTTATCGGTGTGCCAAAGACCATAGATAACGACCTTGCGGCTACGGATCATACGCCCGGTTTCGGAAGCGCAGCCAAATACATTGCTTCCGTGACAAAGGAGCTGATCCGGGACGGATTAGTGTACGACATTCAGAATGTGACCGTAATTGAGATCATGGGAAGAAATGCGGGATGGCTTACCGGAGCCGCGGCTCTTGCGGCCAGCGAGGACTGCGAGGGCGTGGATATGATTTATCTGCCGGAGCTGCCCTTTGATGTAGATTTGTTTGTAGAGCGGGTAGGGAAGCTTCTGCAGAAGAAAAAGTCTGTGGTGATTGCAGTGTCGGAGGGTGTTAAGACTGCGGATGGAAAATATGTGTTTGAGCTTACAGACCATACGGAGTATGTGGACTCCTTTGGACATAAGCAGCTGAGCGGCACGGCAAGATATCTGGCCTCTCTTGTGAGTGAAAAATTTGGGTGCAAGTCCAGGGCCATAGAGCTTTCCACGCTGCAAAGATGTGCGGGCCATCTGACCTCCCGGGTGGATATCACGGAGGCCTACCAGGTGGGCGGCTCTGCGGTGAAAGCAGCCTTTGAGGGAGAAACCGGAAAGATGGTAATTTTAAAGCGTGTGTCCAATGACCCTTATATCTGTACCACAGATCTGTATGATGTACATAAGGTTGCCAATATTGAGAAAAAGGTGCCCCTGGAGTGGATTACGGAGGATGGCACCAATGTAAGCCAGCAGCTTGTAAATTACATACGGCCCCTGATCCAGGCGGAGCTTACGCCGGTGATGATCACGGGACAGCCTCGTCATATTGTCATTGATATGGAGAGATAAATACAATAGGATTTTTATAAAGGAACGAAAAGAGTCAGATACCCTTGCATTCTGGCTCTTTTTTCTTTTAAATAAACCAATAAAAATATGATAAACGGTTGACATATTAAAAAGATAGTAGTATTATAAAAAACAGACAAATGAATAAAAAATGCTGTGAATTAATTAGCAAAAATCACCTATTATTTATTGATTTGTCTGTTACTTCTATACAAATACAAAATAAAAATACCGGTTACATATTTTGTATTTGTATGTCATTCGCTTAATATAATATTGGAGGAAAAGGAATGAAAAGGTCAAAGATGAAAAAAGTGATGTCTCTTGTTTTGGCGGGTGCAATGACGCTGTGCCTCACGGCGTGTGGAAGTAAAGGGGAAGAAAATACAAGTCCGGCTGCCTCTGCGGAAAACAGTACGGTACAATCTCAGGAGGAGAGTGCCGGGGCTCCTGGGGAAGTCTCCTATGAAGGGAAAGAGATTACGGTATGGATCAGCTCCGGCGCAGAGGATGATATATACAGGGAGATGTTTGACTCCATTGAAGCGGAGCTGGGCGTTACCATTGTGGATGAGTATTATGCACAGGATGAGGTTGACAGCAAGATGAAGACCTCCCAGATCGCGGGGGATATGCCGGATGCGGTTATCATTGATTATCTCTTTATCCCTAATTATTACGAGGCTGGCCTGATCGCAGAGCTGGATGACTATATCAGCACAGAGATTACGGATGATTTCCTGCCCAGCGTTTTGTCGGAATGCACCTATAATGATTCCATTATATCAGTGGCGCAGTTTGAATCGGGCTTGGCATTCTGGGCAAATAAGGAAATGCTTGAAAATGCAGGCGTGAGAATCCCGGAGAGCTATACGGATGCCTGGGATAAGGAAGAATTCGAGGATGCCTTGGCCAAATTAAAGGAATCCGGCGTTGAATACCCTCTGTATGTAAGGCAGAATAAGCCCTCCACGGAATACTATACCTGGATGCCCTTTGTGGCAAGCTTTGGGGGCGATTACATGAACAGGGAGACAGGACTTTGCACAGGCACATTGGACAGTGAAGAGACGATCCAGGCCTTTGAATATCTTTCCTGGCTGTTTGAAATGGGATACTGTGACCCTAACTGCGATTACGATGATTCCTTCCCCAAGGGAGAAAATGCCCTGGCTTTGTATGGACATTCCAAATATCAGGATTACAGTGCAGGAGTAGGAGAGGATAACCTGATTCTGGTTCCCCTTCCGGATATGGGGAACGGTGTTTACACCTGCTCAGGCTCCACAGTCATGGTGATGACAACAGGGGCGCAGGAAAAAGGTGTTGATGATGCCGCATGGGCTGTTTTGGAAAAGGCGGTGAGCCCGGAATATATCACCATGGTGGTTGAAGTAAACGGCGCTATCCCTGCCCGTCTGTCTGCAATGGATGCCATTGAGGAATATCAGGAAGGCGGAAAGCTTTATCTGTATAGAGAACAGCTGGAAGCGGGGATCTCCTTTATGAGACCTTACACCTGCGCGCATATGACTATTTATGACGCGGTGACCACGGTGATATCGGACATTTATGCGGGAGCTGACGCAGAGGAGGAACTGCACAGCGCAGCGGAATATGTGGATGAGATCATAATGGAGAATGGCTGGAATAACTGACGGTATCTCAAAAACAGGAAAGGATGGCTATATGAGCAAGTCGGTAGGGAAAAGAAAGAAAAATTTCACCCTGCAGAAGGGGCAGACAAGAGCCGCAGTGTATTTTTGCCTTCCGGCTATGATACTGGCGTCTGTTTTTATCATTCTGCCCTTTGGAATGTCGGTATACTATTCTTTTACTGACAGACTGCTGATCCCAAAAGCGGGGACGGAAACAGGGTTTACGGGACTTAGCAATTATATTAAGGTATTTACCAACGCAACCACCTTTACCTCTATCAAAAATACGTTTGTCTACGCACTGATTGTAGTGCCGTCGACTCTGGTGATCGGCACGGTTCTGGCCGTGCTGGTAAACCAGAAGCTGAAAGGGGTAAAGCTGTTTCGGCTGATTTATTTCAGCCCGCAGGTGGTGACGATGACAGTTGTTGCGGTGGTGTGGTCGTTCATTTTTTCGCCCAGAGCGGACGGACTTTTAAATTCTGTGATAGGGCTTTTGGGCATCGAACCCCAGAGGTGGCTTCAGGATGCAGACCGGGCGCTGGCCTGCATTGCCGTTATGTACATCTGGCAGACCCTGGGAATGCAGATGCTGATTATTCTAGGAGGGCTCCAGTATATCTCTGAGGATTTGTATGAGGCGGGACAGGTGGACGGATGCAATGCCTGGAATAAATTTATCCATATCACGGTGCCAGGGCTGAAAAACACACTGGTTTATGTGATGATTTCGGTGCTGATCAGCTCTCTGAAGGTGTTTACGCAGGTATATGTGCTGACTAACGGCGGCCCCTCAGACGCCACTACAACGGTTGTATTCCAGCTGTATAAGGCGGGATTTATCAACGGCCAGATCGGATATTCTTCTGCAATTTCCGTTGTGTTCTTCCTGCTGGTGCTGGCAATATCCCTGATTCAGAATAAACTGACGAAGGAGGACGAATATGAATAACGCCATGTCAAAGCGCAAGCGGATTCTGATGAAGACAGGCTTTTATCTTCTTTATGTTTTTGTGGCATTTGTCTTTATTGCGCCGATTCTGTTTTTGTTTATGTCCTCCTTAAAGCCCTATGCCCAGATTGAGTCGGATATGTCAAACATTTATGCGTTTCTGCCCCATGGGCAGATGAGCCTTGAAAATTATGAGAATGTAATCTATAAGGTTAATTTTTTCAGATATTTTAAAAATTCGGCGGTAGTCACCCTGATGGTGGTGGTCTGCTCTGTGATCGTCAACGGGTTTGTGGGATATGCGCTGGGAATGCTGCGTTTCCGGGGAAGAAGAGCAGTAATATCCGTGATCGTAGCGCTCAGCATTATTCCCACGGAATCTATTGTCATTAATCAGTTTATGGTCACCAATGCACTGGGAATCTTAAATACTTATTGGGGGTTGGCACTGCCTAAAATTGCTTATCCCATGTATATGTATCTGTATTACAACCACTTTAAGGGACTTCCCATGGAGCTGCAGGAGGCGGCCATTTTGGACGGCGCAAGCTATCCCAAGATTTTTTATAAGATCATGCTTCCTTTGTCCAAACCGATTCTTGCAACTGTGGCTATTTTGTCCTTTATCCGCGCCTGGGGAGATCTGCTGTGGCCTACTCTGGTTACCAGGGACAGCACATACAGAACCCTTCCCCTCGCGCTGACCACCCTGCAGTCCGACTTATATACGGACTGGGGACAGGTGTTTGCTTTTTCCACTCTGATGGTGGTTCCAGTGCTTGCTGTTTTTCTGATCTGCCAGAAGCATTTTATTTCATCCATGACATCAGGCGCAGTGAAAGGTTAAAGGGGTTGGTATATATGAAGATCACATATTTGGGAACAGGGGCCTCAGAAGGGTTTCCTGGACTGTTTTGCCAGTGCGGCGCCTGCGCCAGAGCAAGGAAGCTTGGGGGAAAAAATATCAAGACAAGATGCTGCGCATTGATCAATGACAAAGTACTTTTGGATATTTCCCCGGATATATATTGGCAGAGCCTGAGAGAAAATATTGATTTGTCAAAAATCAGACATTTAATCATGACACATTCTCACGGGGATCATTTGAATACCTTTGCCATTTCCCTTCGGCTGCGGGACATGGCTTCCGTCTGCCTGAAGCCCCAGGAACGCACCTTTTACATTTATGGAAATGAAACGGTGCATCTGGTGATAAAGGAAGAATTGTCCCGGATACCCAATGCAAATGGGGAAAGGATGCACTACCAAGAGATTCATGCCTTTGACAGCATACAGGTTGATTCCTTGAAGATTACTGCGCTGAAGGCAGACCACAAAAAGGATGAGGAATGCCTGATTTATGCCATACAGGATGAAAGGGGGAGCTTTCTGTATGCCAACGATACCGGGGCGGTACCCTTGGAAACTTTGGAATTCCTGAAAAAAAGCCAATTTTGTTTTGATGTGGTCAGCATGGATTCCGCCAGAGGGACGCTGCCGGGGGATGGGCATATGGGCTTTCAGGAGAATCTGGAATTTAGAAGGCAGCTGGAGGATATGGGTGCCGTGCATAAAAACACACGTTACTTTTTGAACCATTTTTCGCACATGTGCGGCTTGACACCGGAGGAATATCAGCAGATAATTAAAAAGGACGGATTTGTATTGGCTTATGATGGAATGAAATTAGAAATATAGAAAAAGAGGGAAATGTATGCCGACAATCAAGGATGTTGCCGCAAAAGCGGGAGTGACTGTCACCACTGTATCCAGAGTGCTTAACAACAGGGGATATATCAGTGAGCTTACCAAATCAAAGGTATATCATGCCATGGAGGAGCTGGATTACAGACCCAATGAGGTGGCCAGGTCTTTGTCAAAGCAGCAGACAAACTGTATCGGAGTGATTCTGCCTTCTGCGGAGCATCCGTTTTTCTGTAAGGCGCTGCACTGGTTTGAGCATTATGCCTCTTTGCAGGGATACAAAGTGATGGTATGTGTCTCTCAGGATCAGCGTCAAAAGGAACTGGAGTATATTGACCTTCTGCGGTCAAACAGGGTGGGAGGCATTATACTGTGTACCAGACGGGGCGATTTTGGGACAGGACTGGAAACAAAATTTCCCATAGTGACCTTTGAGAGGGAAATTGCAAAGGATATCTCATCGGTACAGTGCGATAATTTCCAGGGAGGCAGACTGGCGGCAGAGTGCCTGCTGAATGCGGGGTGCAGGCAGGTGGCAATTTTCACAAGAGCTTCCAGAGAAAGCCTTCCTGCAGACCTGCGCACGGACGGCTTTCTGAAAGAATGCTCGGAACAGGGAGTTCAGGGGCAGGTAGTCTGTGTCAACAAAAAAGAATACAACGAATTTTATGATGAGGATCATATTTTGGAAAGACTCCAGGGTAATCCTGGAATTGACGGTATTTTTGCAACCAGCGATGTGATGGCGGCGCAGATTCTGCGGGTGTGCGCGAAGCTGGGCAAGCGGATTCCCGGGGATATCAGCCTGGTTGGCTTTAATGATGTAAACATTGCAAGACTTACCCACCCTGCCCTCACCACAATCCATCAGCCTGTTGAGGAAATGTGTGAATACGCGGTGGACATGATTATCAAAAAAGCAAACAAGGAAACCATACCCTCGAAGGTGGTTCTGCCCGTAAAGCTGATTGAAAGGGAATCTGTATCCCAATTCTCAAAATAGCAGAAGTGCTTATGAGAATAGAGGGAAGGCTTATGTGATAGGACTATTACAGCAAAAACAGAAGGAGGCCGGCATGAAAGAATTGGAAAACGAAAAGACGTCCCAGCCGGAGGAATATCTGGAAAATCCGGCTTTATGGACGGCGCCGGACGTGCCAAAGGATATTCCTCAGGGGGATATGCCGGGAGACAAAACATCCGTCTGTAAAGCCCAGATTCAGAACGTGAATGAGCTGTTTCCGAAGCTTCTAAAGAGTGTGGGGCCTCTTTTGCAGAGGGCTTCCGGAAAGGCGGTGCTTTCTGTATACGGAGGGTCGGGAACCGGAAAGACGGGAACTGCATCGCTGCTTGCGTGGTATTTTGGACGGATCGGGCTTAAAAGCTATGTGATCTCCGGGGACAATTATCCCAGAAGGCAGCCCTTTTTTAACGATGGGGAGAGACTGCATCTGTTTCAGGAATACGGCATCCGTGCCCTGATACAAGAGGGAGAGTATACACCTCGGCGGTCAGAGCTGCTGCGAGAATGGCAGAAGGAGGGAAAGGATGCCGACTCCGGTCTTTTGGAAGAGCATCCCTGGCTTGCAGCCTATGAAGAGGGAGGCCGGAGGGCGCTGAAGGGATACCTTGGGACGGAACGGGAAATTGATTTTGAAGAAATTTCCCACATTTTAGAAGCGTTTCAGAGGGGAGAGAGGGGCATCTGGCTGAAACGTATGGGAAGAGAGCCGGGGGATTTGTGGTATGATATGGTAGATTTTTCCGATACCCGGATATTGATTCTGGAATGGACCCACGGGAACAATGAAAGACTTAAGGGAGTGGACATTCCCATTTTTATAACAGGCACGCCCCAGGAGACTCTGGCAGGCAGAACGGCCAGAAACAGGGACGAAAATACGGACAGTCCCTTTACCGCCATGGTGCTGGAGCTTGAGCAGGAGCTTTTGGACAGCCAGGTTTCCAGGGCGGAATTCATTCTTTCCAGAGAAGGAGGAAAACAGTGAGAAAATATGTTGACAACGGCCCCATGCTGAACGCCTATCCTGACAGCATGGGCGGAACGCTGTCTGATATTGCAGGTCTGCTGGAAAGGGAGGAGATGAAGGATGTTTTTCAATCCTTTTACATTCTTCCCAGTGTTTATAACAGCGATCTGGACAGAGGCTTTTCTGTGATTGATTATGGAATTAATGAGCTGCTGGCGTCCAGGGAAGATTTATGCAGACTGGAGAGGCTTGGGCTTGACCTGAAACTTGATTTTGTGCTGAACCATGCCTCTGTACTGTCTTTGCAGTTTCAGGATCTTCTGCAGAAGGGGGGAAATTCTGTTTATAAGGATTTTTTCATCGACTGGAATCGGTTTTGGGAAGGCTGTGGGGAGATGACGGAGGACGGCTATATGCAGCCTTATCCGCAGCTGATCGAGAATATGTTTTTCCGCAAGGAGGGACTTCCCATTTTGATGGTCAGAATGCCGGATGGGAAAAAGGTGCCCTACTGGAATACCTTTTATCAGGAGATTCGTTATCCCCGGATAGAGGAACAGGAGCTGATGCGGGCTCTGAATCTGCAGTACCCCGTGGCGGCAGCTCTGGCAGACCTGCTGAATGGGGCCATAGAGAAGGGCGAAAAGCCTTCGGAGACAGCCTTTGGGAGACTGGAGGAGTATAAACAAAGGGCTGTGGACTTTCTGGAGAGCAAAAGAACCTATCTGGGGCAGATGGATTTGAATATAAAATCCCCTCTTGTATGGGAGTATTACGGGGATACCCTGAAAACTCTGGCGGGATATGGAGCGAAGATTGTCCGGCTGGATGCCTTTGCGTATGCCTCCAAGGAGCCCGGGGAGAAAAACTTTTTAAACGATCCGGGAACCTGGACGCTTTTGGAAGGGATCAAAAAGCTTGCTAGTCCTTGGAACCTGACGCTGCTGCCTGAAATCCATGCAGGCTATGAAGAAAAAATATACCAGCTGGTGGCCCAGAAGGGGTATATGGTATATGATTTTTTCCTGCCGGGGCTGATTATAGACGCGCTGGAGGAAAAGAACGGAGAAAGCCTTGCCGGATGGGCCCTGGAATTATATGAAAAAAGGATACGCACGGTAAATATGCTGGGATGCCATGACGGGATTCCCCTTCTGGATTTGAAGGGGCTTATACCCCAGGAGAGAATAGAGAGGCTGATTGAGACGGTGGTGAAGCGGGGTGGTTTTGTGAAAAACCTCCACGGACAGAAAAATGCTTACTATCAGGTAAATGCGGCCTATTACAGCGCTCTGGGAGAGGACGAGAACCGGCTGCTGCTGGCCAGGGCGCTGCAGCTGTTTATGCCGGGAAAGCCTCAGATTTGGTATCTTGATCTTTTTTTGGGCACCAATGACTATGAAGCCATGGAAAAAGCGGGGCCCGGAGGCCATAAGGAGATCAACCGCACCAATCTGACCAAAGAACAGATTCGGGAGAGAATGGGGCACTGGGCAGTGCGGCAGCAGCTTTCCATGCTGCGGTTTCGAAATACTTTTCCGGCCTTTGGCTTTGATGGGAAGCTGGAGCTGCACCAGAAGGGGAGCCGTCTTAGGTTTGTGTGGAGACGGGAAGGGTATCAGGCGTTACTGGATGCCCAGCTGGATACCTGTCAGTTTGCCATGAAGGGACTGGACGGACAGGGAAGAGAGGTCTGGTCCATGGGAAATCTATGATCTTTTACAATGAGCATAAAAGTACTTGACATTTCAGACCCGTTCACCGGATAATTTTGGTGGACGGGTCTTTTTTTGGAGGTGTGAGGGTGAAGAAATTTTGGAAAGGGCTTCGGAAAATAATGTTGTGTGCAGTGTGTCTTTTTCTTTGTGCGGCACATGGAGGTGCAGTGCAGGCACAGTCTGCACCGGAGGTGGAGGAGACGATCGCTCTGTATGAGGAGTATCAGGGACGCTTTGAAAGGATTGCATTCCTCCCGGATATAGAGAAAGAGGGCTTTACGCTGATTGAGGATCATATTTTTTCTGTTGTTTTGGAGTCCTTCGGGGAGAAGGAGCTTAGCTTTGTGCCTGCAATGGAGGAGAAATATCACAGGCTGGCCCTGTTCTTGGCGGATGAGGACGGGAGGATTGTCTATAAGTGCAACAGTCTGGAAACCAACAACCGGGTCAGGGGAGCGATGGAGCAGCCCACAAGGCAGCTGGCGGCGGTTTCCTTTGCGGATGTGAACCGGGACGGAAGGACGGATATCATCCTGATCACAAAATGCGTCAACGATACGGGGGAGTATGCTGGGAAGCCCTATAAAGTGGGGGATGTGCTGTTTCAGGGAGAGGAAACCTTTTACAGAGATTATAGAATCTCGGACAAGATAAACCGTTTCGGCATGAATAAGAGCGCAAATTGTATCATTTCCTTTGTGCGTGACGGCAATTCCACAGAATTTCTCTATACGGCCGTCACCCAAAAGGAGCTGCTTGACCAGGGTTTTAAGATCATAGAAGAGCAGTGCTATACCAGAAATTTTGAAAAGCTGGGCCGTCTGCAAGTGGTGCCTGGGGTGTTTCGCATTTCCGAGTATGATATTTTTATGATTTATCTCATAAACGAACAGGGCTATATCGTGTGGAGCTTTCAGCCTATGGGAGATTATGACAATCTCTATTCCTTAAAGGGCATGACAGGAAGAGATATGGACGGGGACGGCATGAAGGATTTAGTTGTGCTGGCCCGGTACAGCTATGAAGGACCTTCGGGAGAGCTGGTGGTGGAAAGCGACTGCGCCATTTATTATCAGAGAACAGGAGGCTTTGACATAGATACGGGTTTCTCCTCTTATTACCAGTGCACGGAAGAGGATACCCTGGAAGAGCTTGTAAAGAAAATAAGAGAATACTGGGGATGGGGAGTAGAGGAATGATCAAGATTTTAATCGTGGACGATGAAAAGGCAATTTGTGATTTGATAGATATCAATCTGTCGGCTGCGGGGTATCAGTGTAAATCCGTACAGGACGGACTGCAGGCCATTGACCTGATCGAGAGGGAAAGCTTTGACTTGATTCTGCTGGATATCATGCTGCCGGGGGCGGATGGCTACGACATTATGGAATACATAAGCCCCCTTAAGATTCCTGTTATTTTTATCACTGCCAGGCATGAGGTGCGGGATAAGGTAAAGGGGCTGAAGCTGGGGGCGGAGGATTACCTGGTAAAGCCCTTTGATGTGGTAGAGCTGGCGGCCAGAGTTGAGGTGGTCCTGCGCAGGTTTCATAAGACGCAGCGGATTTTGCGGGCGGGGGATGTGACTGTGGATGTGGAGGCCCGCAAGGTGATGAAGGCCGGACAGCCGGTGGTGCTCACAAACAAGGAATACGGACTTTTGGTGCTGTTTATGCGAAATAAAAATGTGGCTCTCTTTAAGGAAACCCTTTACGAGAAGGTCTGGGAGGGGGAATATTTTGCGGACAGCCGGACCCTGGAGCTTCATGTGCAGAGGCTGCGCAGAAAAATGGGCTGGGAAAAGAATCTGGTTGCAGTTTACAAGGTAGGGTACCGGCTGGAGATTCAATGACTGGGTGGATGGCATGGGCAGTAAGGAGGCAGGATGAAGTTTTCGTATAAAATATTGCTGAGTACCATTATTATTCTGGCTGCAGCCTTTGGGATGGGCGGCTACTTTTTTGTGAATTATGTGTTTGACACCTCCATGGAAAGGGAAGTAGGGCAGGCCCTGGATGAAAGCAGTATTCTGCAGTTTGCCTTTGAGACGGCGGCCTTGAACATTCCTTCAAAATATGATGTGCTGCAGGATAAGACCATTGAGCAGATCGGTTCCAATCTGGAGACAGGGGGGCAGGGAACCAGCAGACTGCTTCGCATTTCAGACGAAGAAAAAAGAACTCTGTATGCCAGCGAGGGATTTGTGGAGGAAACGGATTTCTTAAGCCAGATGGAAGAGCAGGCAAAGAATTATCAGGTGATTTCAAGAAACGGACGCTATTATGTGCAGACGGGCACGGTGCTGAACGCCATGGACCGCATTTTGTATCTGGAGACCATGAAGGATGTGACGGGGGTGTTTGAGGAGCGGGCACAGGGCTTTTCGGTGTACAGAAGGCTTACGCTCCTTATGCTGGCATGCGGCTCAGTGGCCATGTTTTTTGTGTCTGCCTGGCTTACAAGGCCTATCCGCCTGTTGACCAAAGCTGCCAGAAAAATGACAGCGGGGGACTATGATTCCCGGGCTGAGGTGATCAGTAATGACGAAATGGGACAGCTGACCCAGGATTTTAATACGATGGCGGCTGCACTGGAGGAAAATATCCACAAGCTGGAGAACGAGGTCCGGGCCAGGGAGGATTTTATCGCAGCATTTTCCCATGAGCTGAAAACACCGCTCACGGCAATTATCGGCTATGCCGATCTGCTTCGTTCCAGAAAGCTGGACGAGGAAAAGCATTTTCTGTCGGCCAACTATATTTATACTGAGGGAAAGCGCCTGGAGGCCATGTCTCTCAGGCTTCTTGATCTGATTGTGGCCAGGCGCTTCGATATTCCCATGCAGAAGCTGGAGGTGTCGGTGCTCTTTCGATATCTGCAGGAAATGTATGCGGAAAACGACAGAGTGCAGTTTTTCTTCTCCTATGAGGAGACCAATCTTATGGGTGAGGTGAATCTGCTAAAAACAGTGTTGTTAAATCTCACAGACAATGCCTGTAAGGCGTCGTCTCCCGGTGGGAGAATAGAGGTGAAGGGAGAGCGGCTGGAGGAGGGCTATCGGTTTTCGGTGCGGGATTATGGAGTGGGGATTCCCAAGGAGGAACAGCAAAAGATTACGGAGGCCTTTTATATGGTGGACAAATCCAGAGCCAGAAGCAGAAACGGAGCGGGCCTCGGGCTTGCGCTCTGCGCGGAAATTTTGAAAATCCACAAAAGCGCCCTTTCCATTGAGAGCAGGCCGGGGGAGGGAAGTCTGATGAGCTTTGTGCTGCCATACGGGGAGGTGAGAGAAAATGCGCAGTAAGGTTGTAAACGCTGTCGCTGCGGGAGCGGCTGCTTTGGTGGTGGCGCTTTCTATTTGGGGGCCGGAGTTTCTTGCCAGATATAAGGATGCTCATACCTTAAACCGGATTACCACCCAGGCGGTGGAGGGAGAGAGCGAGGGCTACCGCTATTCCCTAAGCAGCAATGAAAAGCTGTATATTCTCTCCAAATGCCTGAACAACCGGGTGCTGCCGGAAAGTGAACTCAGCGCCATGACAAGAACCCAGGAGGAGGGGGTGGATTATGAGGAGATTACAGGAACCTATGCTCTGGTGGTAAACAGACAGGGGCCCACGGAGAAGGAGATCACAGACGGAGAAATATTTGACATCTGCAACGAGGAGCTAGAGCAGTTAAAGGAGCTTGGGGTTGTGCCTGCGGAGGTAAAGGAGGTGAGCGCAGGTTCTTACACTGCCGTTTTGTACTCTGCGATCGATGTGCTGGAGCCTCGAAATAATATGTCCGTGTGGAAGGTGAGTCTTTCCACCAGCCAGCAGAATGCCGACAAGGCAAACCGTCTGCTGGACGTCTATTTGGATGCCGATACTGGAAAAATATATGAGTTTTATGTGAGAACCCAGGGAGAGTGGGAGGATTTTGCACCCCAGGACATGGTAAAACAGTGGAGTGAATACCTGGGGCTGTCCGGGCTTGAAAAATACGAGCCTATAAATCCGCTGTCAGAGACCACTCCTTATTTTGAAAAATATCGGTTTCCCGGTATGGAAGAGGGAAATACAGTGGTGACCGTAGGATTTTATGAGGGCATCGATGAATTGTTTTTGAAAATCTCCAGATAAATGATGCTAATTTTATGCAAAAATTATGAAGTTTTGATGAGCCTTGCCTGTAAGCTTTTCTTATAGAAGCGACAAAGCGTGTATGCGCTTGCGGCTGACGGAAAAGAAAGGAAGGCCCATCATGCACAAAAGAGGATATGCGAGGAGAAGGAAAAGAAGAGAGAAGAGAAGAAATCAGATTTTGAGAGGAGTGGCAGCAGCTCTTTTGCTTTTGGGCATGGGCTGTATCACCCTCATGGCATCTGAAAGGGAAACAAGGGCAGGAGAGCCTTTATTTCTCCAGTCACAGCCCGTCTCTTCCGTATCCATGAACGCTGTGTCAGGTGGAGATGTACAGGGCGGACAGGAGAAGAACGAAGCGAAGAAAGAGGACGAAGAAAAAAGAAACGAAGAGATTGTCATTGTCCTGGACGCCGGGCACGGAGGAGAGGATGAGGGGTGCTCCTGCGGCGGTATTCTGGAAAAGGAGATCAACCTGAGAATTACCCTTGCGGTGAGGGATAAGCTTTCAGAGCTTGGAATACTTGGAGATATGACAGACAGCAACCAGTTG
>NZ_CEWDFQ010000014.1:0-19282 GCF_982438285.1 Acetatifactor sp.
ACCGTGCAGCCTCCAAAGCCTGCGCCCGTCATGCGGGAGCCGATCACGCCCTCCACCTTCCAGGCTTCCTCCACCAGGGTATCCAGCTCTATGCCCGTCACCTCATAATCATCCCGAAGGGACACATGCGAAGCATTCATCAGCTCTCCAAACCGCTTCACATCGTTATTCTTCAAGGCCGAAACCGCCTGAATGGTGCGCTGGTTTTCATAAACCGCATGCTTTGCCCTTTTTCTTCTCACATCGCTTCCTATGGCATCCTTGTATTTCTCAAAGGTCTCTTCATCCAGATCTCCCAGAGCGTCGATCTTTACCACCTTTTGAAGCTCTGCCAGCGCCGTCTCACATTCGCTTCTGCGCTCGTTGTATTTAGAGTCCCCAAGGCCTCTTTTCTTGTTGCTGCAGGCAATGACGATCTTGGCATTTTCCAGCTTGATGGGCGCATATTCAAAGGACAAATCTGCAGTGTCCAGAAAGATGGCGTGATCCTTTTTGCCCATTGCAATGGCAAACTGATCCATAATGCCGCAGTTTACCTTATTAAAATTATTTTCGGAAAACTGTCCGATCAGGGCCAGGTCCTGATTGCTTACCTCAAAGCCGAAAAAGTCCCGGAGAATAAATCCCGTGAGCACCTCCAGGGAAGCGGAGGAGGAAAGTCCCGATCCGTTTGGAATATTTCCGTTCAAAAGAAGGTCCATGCCAAAGGGAATCTCCATGCCCCTTTCTCCAAAGGCCCACATCACGCCCTTTGGGTAGTTGGTCCAGCCTGCCTCTTTGCTTGGAACCAGATCGTCCAGAGAGGATTCTATCACTCCCAGCTTTTCAAAATTCATGGAGAAAAACCGCAGCTTTCTGTCCTGCCTTTTGCGGGCTGCGCCATAGGTGCCAATGGTCAGCGCACAGGGAAATACATGTCCCCCGTTGTAATCGGTATGCTCTCCGATCAGATTCACTCTTCCCGGCGCAAAATAGGTCTGTACACCCTCTCCATCGCCAAAAACCTCCGCAAATTTCGCCAAAATCGTTTCCTTCATCCTACACCTACACCTTTCCGGCCCAGCCCAAGCGCCAGGCGCTAAGTCTTTCCTTATGTTTTCATTATACAAAAGGCAAAGGGAAATACTACATCATTATGTTTTTTGAACCTGTCAAAATGTTGTATTATGAGAAGCCAGCCCTCATTTTTGCTCCAGAAGCTGGGCGATCAGATGCTCTACCTCCTTAAGCTGCTCCCTTGTGCTCTCTCTGTGGCTTTCCTTCCGGTATCTGGAGGGAGACATTCCCCGCATGGCGTGAAAGGCCTTGGAAAAGACCACCGCATCGCTGTAGCCGCAGGAGAGCGCAATGCTTTCTATGGGATAGTCCGTGGAATCCAAAAGCTCCCTGGCCTTGGTGATGCGGAAGGTGGTAAGAAACTGCTGGGGGGACATGCCCAGGTAGCTTTGAAACAGGGTGTAAAGATAGCTTCTGTTGATACACACATATTCCGCCACGTCCGTGACCTTTATGGGATTACAGTAATTGCTCTGAATAAAGGACACTGCCTTCTTCACATACTGATTTCCCTTGTCCTCCTCCTCCTTGGCCACCACCCCTGCATTTTCGGCAATCACAGACAAGAATACGCCTAACAGGCCGTTGCGCCGCAGATCATCCGCCACGCCAAAGGTATTATGCTCCATCATATCCCGCACAATGGAGTACAGCTCCTCTGACTTATCACAGGCAAAGATAGGGTGCCGTCCCGACAGTCCCATTGCGTTTAAATATTCCTCAGCTCTGCTGCCCGCAAAGCCCACCCACAGATAGCTCCAGGGCTCTCTTTCATCCGCCTGATAAAAGGCCAGCTCATTGGGCTGTATAAGAAAGCCGTAGCCTGCCTCCAGCCGGTATTCCTTATCGTGAAACTTAAAAATACCCTTTCCGCTGAGCACATAATGAATCAGATAGTGAGGCTTGGAGGCCGGTCCGAAGCTGTGCAGGCTCTGGGTTTGAGAACAGCCGCAGCAGTTTACATACAGGCTTCCCACCTTATCATTTTCAAAATCCAGCTTAAACGCCTTCTCCATCAGCGCACCATTTCCTTTTGATCCAGATCCGCCTGTACCCTTTCTAAGTCAGCCCGTATGGAAAGCTTCTGAGGGCAGGCCTGCTCGCATTTCCCGCATTTGACACAGTTTTTGGCCTGTCCTTTTTCCCCGATTTCCACCTCCCAGGCATGCTTTACCATGTTGTAATTCTGATAGATATGGTAGGTGTTCCACGCCTTGAAGCATCCCGGAATATCCACGCCCGCCGGACAGGGCATGCAATAGCGGCAGCCGGTACAGCCGTTGCGCACCCGGCTGTTTAAAATTTCCACCACTTCCTCCACAAGCTGTCTTTCCTCACCCGTCAGGGGATGGAAATCACTGAAGGTGCCCAGATTATCCTCCACCTGCTCCATGGTGGACATACCACTTAGGATTACCTTCACATTGGGCAGACTGCCCACCCAGCGAAACGCATAAGATGCAATGGATGCCTTTTCGTTCTGGCTCTTAAATTTCTCCGTGATGTCCTCCCCAAAGGAAGCCAGGGAGCCTCCCTTCACGGGCTCCATCACCACCATGGGAATCTGCTTTTTCGCCGCAAGCTCATAGCCCTTCAGTCCCGCCTGTTCCCCGGCATCCATATAATTTAACTGAATCTGGCAGAAATCCCAGTCCCTGTCATTCAGAATCTCCTCAAACACCTCATAGCTGTCATGAAAGGAAAATCCCAGATACCTTATTTTCCCCTGGGCCTTTAGCTGCTCCAGCCGCTCTATACAGCCGATTTCCTTCATGGCCTCCCACCGCTCTTTATCAAGGGCGTGCATCAGATAAAAATCAATATGATCCGTCCTGAGCCTGGAAAGCTGCTCCTCAAAAAGCCTGTCAACATCCCCGGTCTCCTTCACCAGCCACACCGGAAGCTTGGTGGCAAGGTAAAAGGAATCCCTGTCATATTTCTGCAGCACCTTTCCCACAAAGGGCTCGCTTTCTTTGTTGTGATAGGGATATGCCGTATCAATGTAATTTACGCCCCCCTTTATGGCTGTATCCAGCAGCTTCTCCGCTTCCTCTTCGTCGATCCTTCCCTCTGCCGTCACCGGAAAGCGCATACAGCCAAAGCCTAACAGCGAGGTTTCAATTCCCAGCTTTTCCAATTTTCTCTTTTCCATCATTTAGCATCTTTCCTTTCATTCTGCCGCGTGAGCGGCTTTGTAATCAAGAATCCCGCCTTAAAGCCCTCATAAGCGAAGGCCTCTTTATACTGTGCAAGCTCAAACAAGGTAATGTCAGGAAAAACCGCTTTTCCAGAGGCCAGCGCTTCCAGGGCCGGAGCAAAGGGACCGCAGCGGCTTCCCACAATACTAATCTCATTTACGGCGATCAGGCTCATGGGAAGGGTGGTTTCTCCGGCATAGGTGCTTTTTAATACAATGGTTCCCTTTTTCCGCACCATTTCAAGGGCCTGCCGGATTCCCGAGGGGGAGCCTGTAGCCTCCACCACGATCTCATAGCCCTCCTTCTCCCATTTGGTGCCCACCTGGGCAAAGGGCTCAAAAAGCTTAAGCTTCTCGGGATGCTTTCCGATGACAGCAACCTCTTTTCCCACTGCGTTCATGGCCTGGGCCACACAGTAGGCAAGCCTGCCGTCCCCGAGAATGGCTACGTTTTTCTCCGGGGTGAGGGTGATCTGGGTCATGATCTCAAAGGCGGCCGCAAGGGGCTCCGTGTAGATGGCCTCCTTCGTGGCAAGCCGGTCTGGCACCACATGAAGCAGCTTTGTGTCAATGGTCATATATTCCCCAAAGCACCCATCCTTTTGGTGCATTCCCAGCACTCTGCGGCTGCTGCAGTGGGTGGGCCTTCCCGTGCGGCAGTAGATACAATGTCCGCAGGAGGCGTTCAGCTCTCCCACCACCCGCTTTCCTGCCAGCTTCGGGTCGGGGGAGCTTTCCACCACTCCCACAAATTCGTGGCCCATGACGCCCTGAAAATCCGGCCTGTAGCCCTTTAAGATTTCCTTGTCCGTGTTGCATACCGCAGCCATCAAAATCCGTACCAGGCTTTCCCCCGATTCTGGGACCGGCATGGGCAGATCCTCCCGATAAGCCGCTTCTTTTCCGTCAAAATAAATTCCTCTCATCTATAACCCTCCTGATCAAATTCCACCCCGAAGGCTTTGCTGTACCCATTTATTTTTTCCAATATCCGCAGGGCCTCCTGTCCCTTTGCAGGGGTTGGCTTAAAGTCGTTTCTGCTGCTTGTGGAGCTGACAGAGCAGGGAATCACCCGCACAGAGGATTCCTCCTGCTTTTGCCCGTCTACAAAGGTAAAGGTCTGCTGAAAGATCATACAGTCCTTATCCGCCGGGTTTCGATTGGCCCCAAAGCAGAAGTTGCCCAGACTGTATACAATGTACTTTCCCTGGTACTCCTCGATTCCCTGAAGCACATGGGGATGGTGTCCCAGCACAAGATCCGCTCCCCAGTCAATACACTTCTTTCCCAGGCTCTTCTGATAGTCCTCCGGCTCATATTCTCCCTCCACGCCCCAGTGGCAGCACACAAGAATCACATCCGCCTTCTGCTCTTTCAGTCCTGCGATTCCCTCCTGTATGGTTTTTTCCACGGCGGCGCCCTGGGAGACCTCATTTACGGACACAATTCCGATCTTAATTCCCTTCACCTCGTAAATACCTGTATTTTCCTCAAAGGCGTAGACGATGCCTTCCTTCTCAAGGGCCGCCACCGTATCATCGCTTCCCTGTGTCCCATAGTCCAGTCTGTGATTGTTTCCCATGCTCACAGCCTCCACGCTGCCCCTTGTGAGAATCCCTGCATAGCCAGGGTCTCCCTTGATGCTGTAGACCTGTCCTTCCCTGGCATTCTCCGAATCTGTCAGCGGCCCCTCCAGATTCACGATGGTCATATCGTCCTGGCTGAAAATATCGTATACATTTTCAAAAAAGTAACTGTCGTCCACTGCCTGATCGTAAGCCTGCCTGAAGGAGTAGCCGTAATCCTGCTCCTTGTGATTGCCCAGGGTCGTATCTCCTGCAGCGGAAATAGTAATGGTAACAGTCCCTTGTTCCACCCCTTCTTCTGTGCTAAGAGAGGTCGTCTCCTGGACGGAAGGCTCTTTGTTTTCCTCTTTGTACTCTTTTTCCCCGCTGTTCTCTTTGTTATCCTCTTCTTTGTCCTCCTGGGCGCCATACCCGCCGATGGGCTGGGCCAGATCCTGATAGCTGACGGCGGGCACCTGAATAGAAAGGTCGTCCCCGCAGGCAATCAGTACTGTCATAACAGCTGTGGGGAGAAGCATCCCCAAAAGCAGTCTCCGTTTTTTTCTATTGCGTGCCATATACTCTCCTCACATCCTGCTCCGCCCCCAAAACGGGCGCGGAAATTCTGCTTATTTTTATTTTAGCACGCCCCCTTTCGCACTACAAGTTGAATGTTTTTTGCCCCTTAAAAAAGTCAATTTTTAAGCTCCTTGAAGGAAACGTGGAAATATTATATAGTGTTTTTAAAGCAATGGGCCGGTAGGGCACACGGTCAGTGAGGAAGCGTAAAAAGCGAAAGGAGCCTGTTATGGAACACGGAAAAAATAAAATTCTTGTGGCCGACGACGACAAGGAAATCAGAGATATCTTATCTATGCTTTTGACACAGGAGGGCTATGAGGTTGTGCTGGCAAGGGACGGCAGAGAGGTTTTGGAGAAAGCGGAGGAATCCATTGACTTATATCTTCTGGACGTAAGTATGCCTGCCATGTCCGGATTTTCCGCCGGCACACAGCTGAGAAAGCGCTTTATGGCCCCGATCATTTTTCTGACGGCGTATTCCGAGGAATCTGACAAAGTGCTGGGGTTTTCGGCCGGTGCAGATGATTATGTGACAAAGCCCTTTTCCAATGCGGAGCTTCTCATACGGATCAAATCTCTGCTGCGCAGAGTCCAGCAATACTCTCTTCCAAGCCCAGAGGCTTCGGGGAATCGGACGGGTCATTCTGGCAAAATTTTCTTTCGTGATCTTGTGATCGATCAGGAAAGCCAATCTGTGACCAAAGGCGGGGAGCTTATTGTTCTCACCTACACGGAATTCAAAATACTGGAGCTTTTGGCCCTTCACCCCGGAAAGCTTTTTTCTCTTGATAATATTTACCAAAGCGTGTGGCAGGAGCAGGCAGTGGGAGATGAAACCATTATGGTGCATATTAAAAATATCAGGAATAAATTGGGAGACAATTCCAGAAGTCCCCAATATATCAAAACTGCCTGGGGAAAGGGATACTATGTGGAATAAAGCAGAACCCTCCAAAAAAAGAAAGAAATTAAAGACGGAACTGGTGGAGCTGATCTGTGCCAGCTTTTTGATATCCGCCTTTTTCTACCTGTTTTTAAGCTATACCTCCGAATCCCTTGCGGACACCTATCTGAGCGCCAATGAAATTGTCTTAGATTTGGCGACCCGGGACGTTCTGGCGGCCTGGATGAAAACAGTCTGCTTTTTTGCCTGCATCATTATTTTTATTGTAATTTTCCTGGTATTGTTTGGGCAGAAAATTGCATATCTCCTTACTATCATCGATGGAATTGAGCGGCTTCGGGAAGCAGAAATGGATTTTGAGATTGCGCTGGAGGGCAATGATGAGCTGACGCAGCTGGCGGAAAGCATTAATTTCCTCTCCCGTTCCCAAAGAGAGCTCCAAGAGAAGGAGCAGGCCTTTCACAAGGAGCGAGAGGAGCTGATCCACAGTCTCTCCCACGATATACGCACACCGCTGACTTCCATACTTTCCTATTCTGAATATATGGAAAGCAGGGATACACTGACAGAGGAAAATTTCCGTGAATATCTTGCGCTGGTGAGAAAAAAGGCAGAGCAGATCAAGACCCTTTCGGAGCTGCTTTTGGGGAAAGAAAGAAGGAGACCGGAAAAAATAGAAAATGGCCTTCTTTTCCTGGAGCAGCTTGCGGCAGAATGGTCTGAAGGCCTGGAAGAAGACTTTGTATGCCAGACCGATTTAAGCCAGTGCCAAAATTTTCAGGCATATTTGGATATCAATGAAATGAAGCGGATTTTCGACAATCTTCTCTCCAATGTGGAAAAGTATGCGGACCCCGCAGACCGGGTGTTCCTCCTGATACGAACCAAAGATGGGCTTCTCACCCTCATTCAGCGCAACAAAAAAAGCAAAATCCCCCATCAGGGAGAAAGCTTGAAGCTGGGGCTCAAAAGCATTCAGGGAATCGCCAGAGCTTACGGAGGTTCCATGGAAATCAGGGAGGATGCAGACAATTTTGAAATTACCATACAAATCCCTCTGCGGCAGGAGCTTTAGAATTCTTCAGAATTTTCTTTTAAATTTCTTCAAGTCTTTAAGGTATCCTATTGGTATCAAAAGAGAAGCGAGGAAACAAAATGTTAGGACTTTATTTTTTAATGTTTGTGGCAATGAGTGTCATCAGTATTTTGGGGATATTGCTTTTATTTCTTTTAAAGAGTGAGCAAGGGAAAAAGGCTGTCTTTTATTTTCTGGTCTTTTGGGGCATGGCGATAGCGGTGCTTGGCGCCACGAGCCTTCCCTCCAATTATATTGCAGAGCAGCTGATTTCCTGGGCCTTTGGTATTTTAAGCATAGCGGCCCTGCTGATCCGGCTTCGCGCCAAAGAAAAGAGCCTCTGCCTGACGGCGCATATTCTGGCGTCCATCTCCGTGGCTGCCGGAATGCTCAAGCTCTTTTTCTTCTAGCACACAGCCCCCTGAAAACCCTTGGCATCCTGGGTTTTCAGGGGGCTGCAGAGCATCCCGGATTATGCTGCTACATCCGTATTCCGATAAACAGACAGATACAGGCCAAGCAAGGTATAGCAGACAGCGTTTGCCGTCCATCCCGGAAACAGGAAGGGAATCACTGCCTCGCTATAGGGTATCAGGCCAAGATTGCACAAAATATGAAGCACAGTGGGCAGAAACAGCCCAAGAAGGCAGGCTGCTCCCAGTATCCCGCCAAATACATTTTTCTGTTTTTTCACCCCGGACGCCATCTGTACAAACATGACTGCCAGTCCGGCCACCGCAAAAGCCGCCGCCACAATTCCAAATCTTTCTAACAGCAGAAGAAAAGCCAGGGCTCCCTCCCAGGGAAAGGATATGCCCTTTCCTCCCACCATCTGCAGATTCTGCAGAATCTGGCGTATTCCCTCCACAATGTAGGAGCTCTCCCAGCCCCCATTCCATAGGGCCTCCAGCCTGGCTGCCTGATAGGCATTTCCCTGTTTCAAAATGTACCAGGCAAAAGCACAGACGCCCCCTCCTGCCGTTAAAAGCAAAGTCCCAAAGCCGGAAAAGGGTGAAATTTCAAACCATCCCTTTGCCACACAGAAGGAAAGCAGCAGGATGCCTGCAATCCCCATTGTCAGCACCGAAAAGAACCGGCCGGTACAAAAAAGGAAAACCAGCGCTCCCGCCGCCAGCCATGCAAGGCACAATAACAGGCCAGGCAGACGCTTTTTCCGGTAATGATAAATGACGCCCCCATAAGCCGGAAGAAAAAGAGCAAGCAGCAGATACTGGATGAGTTCTGCCCCTCCCTCTCTTCCTGCAATTCGTTCCAGCGGAAGCATAGCAGTTAAGAGAAACACAATCCATACCGTCAAGGGTCTTTTGCAAAGCCAGGTATAATCCACAAACAAAATTCCCGTCATAAGAAGTACTCCCAAAAGCGCAGGAAGTGCGGTGAAGGCCGCGCCCCTTAAGGTCCATTCCCCATTTCCCTGGGCCATAACCAGCATATTCTGCAAAAAGCAGGCAGCCGGGGAAAAGATGCCCACCAGCGCAAGCACCTTTACATCCATTCTGGGTCTGTGGATGCGATCCATCTCTCTGCCCCCCTCCCCCGCATCCCCCATCTGTCTCACCGCCGCAAGCTCTGCCGAAGCCTCATCCATTCCCGTCTCCACATAGGCCTGCTTTTGATCCGCAATATGGTCTGCAAGCTCCTTTGCCACCATCGCCCGGGCCCTTTTACAGCGCATCTGTGCTGTGACCACAGCTATATATTCAGACAAATCCATAGCCGCCACCTCCGATGACTCCCCTGACTCCCCGGGAATATTCCTCCCATTCCTTTTGCTTGGCCAAAGACAGCTTTTTCCCCTCTTTGGTAATGCTGTAATACTTTCTGGTCTTTCCCCCAGCTTCCCTTTCGTAGGATTTTACAAGTCCCCTGCTTTCCATGGCATGCAGCAAGGGATACAGGGTGCCCGCCTTTAATTCAAAAACATTCTCAGAACGTTCTCTTAAGGTCTCTATCATTTCATACCCATATAAATCCTTTTCCTCCAGCAGCTTTAAAAGCAGCATAGTCATACTTCCTGAAACAAGACTTTTGTCAACCGCCATTTTTCTTCTTCCTTTCCTGTTTTTTAATAATAGGCGTTTACGAAACTCGCAGACAAAGTCACGAACCTGTTCATAATAACCAAAAACGGGTTCCGAAGCAGTAGCTAGTCACCCTTATTTTGGTTATTACGCCCAGTTTCTGATACCAGAGAGCGAGTTTCGCAATTACCTATTTTTGATCATCATTTTTTACATAGATAGGCTGCCTATATACTACTTACAGTATATATAGGCAGCCTATCTATGTCAAGTACCTCTATTCCATTTTTACAAGCTGTTACAGCCGCTTTCTTCAGACAATTCCCTTCTCTGTGCGTATTACCTTCTCTTCAAAAGCCTTCTCTCAATGGCCTGATACAAAACCATCACAAGGACAGCCTCCGCCACAATTCCAAATGTACAGAGGCTGCTGATGATTCCCTGTGTGGTGGCCATAAAATAAATGGTGATTTCCGCAGCTATGCCAAAGCCAATAATCAACGCCCCGCAGAGACGATTGTATTTCTTTACGTCGGTCACCTGAATGGGCCGCTTGTTAAACACCTTATTTCGTTCCTGTGCGCAAAAGGTTCTGACACCCAGCATGAGGCAGATCAGCCCTACAAACACAAATAAAATGGTGGCCATCCTCCGATTCCTCCCTTACTGTGCGGTCTCGCCGTATATATTTTCCCGAAGATAGGCCTTGTTGGCCTCAAAGTCCACCTCCAAAACTGCCATCTGCCGAATCGTGGCGTTGGAGTAGGTTCCCTCTAAGGGAATGCTGTTTTGTATGATATCGTAGCTTAAAAGCTTATACGCCATAAGGCTTAAGCGGAAGCATTCTCCCTGGGTCAGATTGGTTGTGAGATTGGGCATCAGACCGCCCATCAATTCACCGGGATTGGTCAAAAGGGCGGAGGGAAGCTTCCCAATCACTGCGGAAAGCACCTTTCTTTGTCTCTCCGTTCTCCCAAAGTCCGTTCCCAGATATCTGTTTCTGCAATAGGCCAGAGCCTGTGGCCCGTTTAAATGCACCAGCCCGCTCTGAGAGGTATCCATGTAATCCGTTCCCTCCGGACGGCCTAACAGCATATTATATTCCACCAGATAGCCGTTTACATATTCGATCTCTTCGCTGGTCAGCTCCAGGTCCACACCTCCCACAGCATCCACCAGGTTTGCAAAAGCTTCAAAATTTACCAGCACATAGCGGTTCACGGTAATGTCGAAATTCTGCTCGATGGTCTCCATGAGAAGCTCCGCCCCTCCAAAGGAATAAGCCGCGTTGAGCCGGTTATTGTCATGTCCCGGAATTTCCACATACATATCACGAAGCAGAGAGGTCATATAAATCTTCTTTGTCTTGTTGCTGATAGAAAGCAGAATCATGGCGTCCGAGCGTCCGTCCTCGCCGTTTTCCCGGGAATCATTTCCAATCAGCAGAATATTGACTACCCCTTCCTCCTTCATGGGCTGTGCAGACACCGATTCTACGGGCTCATAGTTCATCTGGGCATAAACCGCTCCCACCGCCAGATATAAGCCTCCTGCCAGAAAAACCAGAAGCACCGCAACGGTAATCAGGAATTTCTTAAGACCTGACCTTTTCTTTTTTCTCTTTTTCTGCTTTCTCTCTGCGGGCTGTGAGGCTTTGCCCTTTGTTTCCGCTGCCGCCTCTTTTTTGCGGGAGTTCTTTCCTGCTGCTTTGACGTTCTTTCCCCCGGATGTCTTGGAGCCTTTTTTCCCCTGACCTGCAGCTCTCTGGCGCGTATCCCGGGAATAGGTTTGTGTCTTTCTTTCTCTTACAGGCTCCCCGCTGTCCCAGTCCTCAAAATAATCCTCTGTGTTTCTTCTGTTGTCCTGTCTCCTGCCTCTGCCTGACGAACCGATAATATCAATCTCCTTTTCCTGGTTTTCTTCTTCTCCTATGGTAAAAAGCTGGGGCTCTCTGCTTGTGCCGCCCGTCTCTTTTTCATCCTGCATTTCCTTAAGCTCCTGCTGCAGAAACGCCTCCAGCCCTTTTTGAATCTGTTCCATCTCATTTATGGAATCTCTGCCTGAATCCTTGTTTGTAAAATCCCTGCTCATCCTATCATCCTTTTTATGCTGAGAAAGGCTGCAGAAGCCAAAAAGGCCTCCTGCAGCCGGTTTTCTTTTCTGGCAATGCCTTCTGCGTCTTTAAGAATAACACATCTTTTCCGCTTCGTCACCAGACAAGTAATTAAAATTTTTTAAATTTTAGGCAAAGCTTTTGTCTTACCCAGAAGAAGCTTCTAGTTTCCCAGATCAGTCCCATTGGAAGCGATAACCCTTTGATACCAGAAAAAGGAGTCCTTTCTTTTGCGCTGCAGGCTTCCGGTTCCATCATCATTTTTGTCAACATACACAAAGCCGTAGCGCTTTCTCATGACTCCCGTCCCAACGCTGACAATATCGATACAGCCCCAGGGCGTATATCCGATCAAATCCACTCCATCCTCATGGATTGCCTGGGCCATAGCGGCAATATGCTCTCTGAAGTAAGCAATATGAGCCCTGTCGTGAATTTTCCCGTCAGGGCTCTCAGCATCACGGACTGCCAGGCCGTTTTCCACCACAAACAATGGCAGACCGTATCTGTCCGTAAACTCATTGAGCACCTTTCTAAGGCCTGTGGCATCTATCTGCCAGCCCCATTCCCCCTTTTCCAAATAGGGATTTACAATAGCGGTGTATTCATCACCCTGATATTTACAGATATTGGGGTCTGCGGAGACACAGCTGCTGGAATAATAGCTAAATCCGATAAAATCCACGGTTCCTTCCCGCAGGATTTCCGCATCCCCCTTTTCACGATCCAGAACAATCTGCTGCCTTTCATATTCCTTTTGCTTCCACGCCGGGTATCGGCCCCTGCACTGGACGTCACAGTAAAAATACATGCTTCTTTCTTCTTCCATCACCAAAATACTGTCCTTGGGATTTACAGAAAAAGGATATACCGCCCGGGCGGCGATCATGGTTCCCACCTTCATCCCAGGGTTGATCTGATGAGCAAGCTTTACCGCTTGGGCGCTTGATACAAGCTGGTGGTAGGCTGCCTGGGCCCTGGATTTTGCATCCGTGGCAAAAAGGGCTCCGCAATACATGGGCAGCCTGTCCAGGTTATTGATCTCGTTGAAGGTCATCCAGTATTTTACCTTATTCTGATAGCGCTCAAAAACAGTCTTACAGTATCTTACATAGGCATTGGCTACCTTTCTGGAGGACCACCCCCCATATTTGTTTGCCAGCTCCAGGGGCGTATCCCAGTGATAAAGGGTTACCACTGGCTCTATCCCGTATCTGCGGCATTCGTCGAAAACTTTGTCGTAAAACGCCAGACCCCTCTCATTGGGGCAGGCATCCTCTCCTGTGGGGAAAATCCTGGGCCAGCTGATGGACATGCGGTAACAGCGAAATCCCATTTCAGCCATCAGGGCAATATCCTCCTTATAATGGTGATAAAAGTCCGTGGCCTCATGGGTGGGGTAATATTCCTCTGGAAAGCACCTTAATACAGCCCCTTGTGGGATATCACAGGAAGGAGAAATCTCCCTGCTTCCCCTTTCGCCATCCGGCAGCAGATAGGTAATGCGTCTTGGAAGCTTTCTATCTATATCTGCGCTGGTGATCACATCTGCGGTGGAAAGTCCCTTCCCATCTTCGTTATAGGCTCCTTCATACTGTGGGGCGGAGGTGGCCCCGCCCCACAGAAACCCCTCTGGGAAGGGAAGCGCCTGCCCTTTCCTAAAATCCTTCATGAAGCTATTCCTCCTCTTTCAACAGCAGGATAACCGTCAGGTCATTCATGCTGATATTCTGCTCAATAGAGATGCCGCAGCCTGTCTGCCACAGGGCCTGGCTTGTATTATGGGTGCGCAAGGCTTGTTTTCCGTCAATTCCTAAGCGTTTCATTTCCTTTATAGTGTCTCCGTCCACAATAGCGCCTCCAAGGCATACGGGCGCTCCCGCAATCCTTAAGCCCCCAGGGCCGTCTGTGCCGTCCGTGTCCACAGAGGCAATGATAATCCGTCTGCTGCCCTCAATTTTTCCTGCCGCTGCCAGGGCGTATTCCTGATTGCGCCCGCCCACGCCAGGACATTTATCCGCTGTGACAATCATTTCTCCTGTGGAGATCAGTGCGGCCGGGGACTGCACCGGTTCCCCGTTTTTTTCCATGCAGGCAGCGATGGAACCTGCCATATAGCCCGCCTGACTGGCTTCCACATCAACAGCTTCCGACAGAAGCACTGCGTGGAACCCAAGCTCCCTTGCTCTTTCTCGGGCTGCCAGAAGAAAGTGGAATTTTTCAGGCATTACGCCGAACATTCTGAACCTGCTTTTTTGAAATTCTTCATATTTTACCGTTTCACAGGCGGGGTCTGCCTTCAGCAGAAAATCTCTTATAGACTTAGGGCAGCCCTCCCAGGCGTCATATTTGCGCAGCGCTTCCACCGCATCCTCAAAGGTAGTGCAGTCCGGCAGATTGTGCAGCCAGTTATTGTGCCTCATAATATAGTCATAATCCCTTCTGGGCTCCTCGATCTGATGATGGTTTGCGTCCGCTATCACCAGATGAATCAGCTGCGCAGCGGCAAAGGCCCTGGAAATTCTCCCTCCCTTGAGCTGATCAATATGGTTTCGCACTGCATTTAAGTGGATGGTCTTGGCTCCCTTTTCAATCTGCATATAACGGACAAGCTCCATGGCGTCCTCAAGGGGAATCTCCTCATAGGGCAGCGTAAGCAGTGCGCTTGCACCGTTGGCTATGATGGTAATCACCAGGTCTTTGTCCGTTACCTTCCGCGACAGCTCCAAAATTTTTTTTGAGCCGGCCACAGAATTTTCATCCGGCACTGGATGCGCGCCAAAGGTGACATTGATTTTTTTGAGATCAGGCTTATCCCCGTATTTGCAGATCAATTCTCCCCCTGTCAGTCTGTCTCCCAAGATTTCTTCCACTGCCTTTGCTGCCCTGTGGGAGCCCTTTCCCGCTCCCACCACATAGATATTTTCAATTTTCTCCAGATCATAGCAGGAAATGCCGCTTTTAGGATCCCCCTCGGCCTCAAAATCCACATCTCCCACATATAAAAGCTCCTTCTGCCTGCGAAACAGCTTTTTCGTGTTGAAATAAGGGTCTGCAGCGCAAAGCCCTGCCTCCAATATTTCCAGCATCTTTTCTCTTCCGGCTCGATTTCCATGTGAGATAATTTGCTCCCGGTTTAAAATGCGCATTTATGTAACCTCCGTCTCTCATCCGTTCACAATGTGGGCGCAATGTCCCGATGTCAGATATTCACAGATTTCGTCCACAGCCATCCGCGCCGTTCTTTCATTTGATTCCTGGGTGTTAAAGGAAACATGGGGGGACAAAATTACCTGTTCCATCCTAAAAAGCGGATTGTCAGGAGCAGAAGGCTCCTGCTCCAGCACATCCAGTCCCGCTCCTGCAAGCTGCCCCTCCCTCAATCCCCAGATCAAATCTCCTTCCTTTACCACGCCCCCTCTGCAGGTGTTGATCAGGTATGCCGTGGGCTTCATAAGCTTTAGAAATTCCTTGTCAATCATGCCCCGTGTGCTGGGCGTTATGGGTACATGCAGGGAAATAAAATCCGATTCCCGGGCAAGGGTTGGCAAATCCGCCCTCTGGACATCGTATTTTTCCAGGATGTCATCCTTTACATAATCGTCCATCACCAGTACTCTGCAGCCAAAGCCGGACAAATATCTTCTTAAAATCCTGGCAATATGGCCAAACCCGATTAACCCCACCGTTTTACCCTCCAGCTCATGGGTGACAATCTCCGATTTCTCCCAGCAGTTTCTTCTTGTCTGGGTGTCATAGCGGCAGACGCTGCGCCCAAGAGCCAGCATCATCATAATAGCCTGGTCAGCCACCCCTGCAGAGTTAGAGCCCGGAGTATTTGCTACGGCAATCTTATATTTTTTTGCACTTTCACAGTCTATCTGGTCATAGCCCACCCCAAAACGGGTAATAATTTTAAGCGGTCCACTCAAGGCTTTCAGTATTTCCTCATTATAAAATTCACCGCCCGCCAGAATGGCGGGATACCCCTTCACCTTACGCTCAAACTCCTCTCTGGTGTTTTCCCTTATGGTTATCTTTTCCGCTTCCAGGCCCTTTTGCGCCGCATACTGCCTGATATAATCAAATACCTCTCCCGAAGTGACCGCAATGCGATGATCCATCCAAAACCCCTCCTTGCCAGATTTAGTTTGACCCAGCCGCCCTGTGCTGGGAAGCCACAAAGCCCCTGTGGCTTGCCGCACAACAGCCTGACAGCTTTTCCCGAATCATCACGGAGGTCTCTAAAAGCTTCTCCAGGTTGATTCCTGTTTTCACTCCCATATCCTCCAGCATGCCCACCATATCCTCTGTGGCAATATTGCCCGTGGCTCCCGGCGTGAAGGGACAGCCTCCGATTCCGCCACATGCCGCATCAAAGGTATCCGCCCCAAGCTCCAGGGCGGCAAGCACATTTGCAAGCCCCATGCCATAGGTGTCGTGCAGATGAAGAGAGGGCAGCGCAACTCCCGGAAGGGCGCGTCTGCATTCCAATAATAACGCCCTGATCATTGCGGGGTTGGCCGTTCCCGTAGTGTCACAGACGGAAATTTCATCCGCCCCCAGTTCCAGCGCTCTTGACAGGATGCTGACTGCCTGCCCTGGATCCACAGGCCCTGTAAAGGGGCATACAAAGGAACAGGCCTGGCCAAACAATAGCTTTGCATCTCCCTTGATGGCCACCAGCTCCTTCATTTCCTCAAGGGTCTGGTCTATGGTTCTTTTGGTGTTTTCCAGATTGTGCCTGTCCGTTGCCGAGCACACCCAGGCGATATGCTTTGCCCCAAGCTTTAGGGCACGCTTTGCCCCGTACAGATTGGGAACCAGTACAAGGCCGTCCACATTTTCCGGCGCCGTCTCCTTAAAATGAGCAAACACCTCATCTGCATCCTTCATCTGAGGCACAAACTTGGGATGTACAAAGGACGTCACATCCATACGGGTAATGCCGCAGTCTATCAGCGCATCCATAATTTCCATTTTTACCTCTGTTGGAATCCACTCCTTCACCGACTGAAATCCGTCTCTGGTGGATACCTCTGTGATTCTTACCATTTCCATACCTCCTATGCATCACTTTGTCCGCCTATCCGGACGTAATAAATTTATCTAAATCTCGCAATTTGCCTTCATCTGCTTTATTTCTTCCCCACTGTAGCCAAGCTGTGTCAGGATTTCTTCGTTGTGCTGGCCAAGCAGGGGAGAGGGAATCCTCAAATCGGAAGGGGTTCCCGACATTTTAATGGCGTTATTTGTTATTTTCACCTTCCCCGCAACGGGATGCTCCATCTCAATAAACATGTTGCGTGCCTTTGCCATCTGGGGATGCTCCACCACCTGGTCAATGGAGAGGATTTCCGCAACAGCCATCTTTTTGCTGCCCAGCAGATCTATCACCTCCCTGGTGGTCTTTTGCTTGGTCCAGTTTTCTATGATCCCCTGAATAAATTCATGGTTCTCCAGACGGCTCGCAATAGACACGGTTCTTGCATCCTCAATCAGCTCAGGGGTTCCCATAAACTCACACAGGCATGCCCAGTGCTGATCCGTGTTTGCGGAAAAGGCAACGTATCCGTCTATGGTCTGGAACGCGTCATAGGGATAGAGATTTTCGTATCGGTTTCCCGTCCGGTGGGGAAGCAGATTTCCATTGAGATAACGCATATTTAATGTGATCAGCGAAGAAACCATAGCGTCCACCAAAGACACGTCCACCATTTGCCCTTCCCCCGTAAAATCCCGGTTGTGCAGCGCGGCAAGAATACCAATGGCACAGTTTAGGCCGGCTTCCGTGTCCCCTATGGGTGCGCCGCACCTGGTTGGCGGGGAGTAGGGCCATCCTGTGCAGCTCATGATGCCGGACATAGCCTGTCCGATAATGTCATAGCCTGCGTATTCCCGGAGAGGGCCCGTCTGTCCAAAGCCTGAAATGGCTCCGTAAATGATTCCCTTGTTCACCTTTTTGAGCTCCTCATACCCAAGCCCAAGCCGGTCCATCACACCAGGACGGAAATTTTCCAAAACCACATCTGCAGTTTTTACCAGCTTTAGAAAAATTTCTTTCCCTCTTTTTGTCTTAAGATTGATTGTCATACCTCTTTTATTTCGGTTCACCGCCATAAAATAGCCGCTCTGTCCATTTACCTGGGGCGTATTTCCTCTCACGGAGTCCCCTCCGTCTGGATTTTCAATTTTAATTACATTTGCCCCTAGATCTGCAAGAATCATTCCGCAGTAGGGTCCTGACAAAACCCTTGTCAGATCCAGCACCGTAATATCTTCCAAAGCTCTTCTCATGTAAATCTCCATTCCGCCGCCTTTTGCGGCACAAAAATTTTAACCCTTCACCGCTCCTGTCATCATTCCCCCGATAATCTGTTTCTGGGCCACTATGTATATCACCATAATAGGAAGCATTGACAGCACCACCGCCGTAAAAAGCATGGTATACTGGGTATAGCTCTCCTGCTTGAAGGCGTATTGGAATAAGGGGAGCGTACGCCATGCCCTGGATTTTGCCAATATCAAGGAGGGAGCAAAATAATCGTTCCAGACCCATAGACCGTTCTTTATGATCATAGTGGCTATGATGGGCTTCATTAGGGGGTATACAATATGGAAAAATACCTTCCTTGTGCTTGCTCCGTCAATATAGGCCGCCTCCTCCAGCTCATCCGATATGGAGGCCAGATAGCCGCTGATCAAAAATACGCCCTCGCAGGTCTGTATGCCCAGATAATAAAAAATGAGTCCCAGCCGGTTTGTCATTTCCATGGTGTTTAACAGCTTTATCATGGGAAACATCTTTACCTGAAAGGGGATAAAAATTCCCACAATGGCATAGAAATACAGGAATTTGTAATATCTGCTGCTGTGCATCCGCCGGGCGATAGGGTAGGAAAACATAGGAAGAAACACAATCTCCGCTGCCAGCACCACCCCTGTGATCACCACTGTGTTTTTCAGGGCCGTAAAATATTCCCCCTCCGTAAGAATTTCCACATAGGTTGCCAGAGTAGGGTTTGAAGGCAGTGAAAAAAAGTGTGCCATCATTTCCCCGTCCGTCTTAAGTGTTGACACTATTGTCAGATAAATGGGAAGTGCAATGACCAAAGCCCCCAGACTTAAGATTGTATACAAAAGGAGCTTATATCCTCTTTTCAGTTTCATTCATACACCCTCTTTCTGTTTGTGATCTTAATCTGTATAAAGGAAAGTATGATAATCACCAGGGCTACAAT
This sequence comes from Acetatifactor sp., assembly GCF_982438285.1. NCBI lineage: Bacteria > Bacillati > Bacillota > Clostridia > Lachnospirales > Lachnospiraceae > Acetatifactor > Acetatifactor sp. The sequence goes on from NZ_CEWDFQ010000014.1 coordinate 18,776, forward strand.
AATAGACATGGCGATTGCCAGACTGTATTTCATATCCTCAAATCCCATGCGGTATAAGGTCATGGTAATGGATTCTGTGGCCCCGGCAGGGCCTCCTCCGGTAAGGACAAGCACATAATCATAGATCATCAGCCCTTCCTTCAGCGCCAGCACCAGCACCACGCTGAGAGTGGGCAGAATAAAGGGAAGAGTGATATGACGGAATTGCTGGAAGCGTCCCGCTCCGTCGAGATTCGCCGATTCCAGCAGCTCGGCCGGTACAGTCTGCAGGCCTGAAAGAACCAGCACAGTGGGAATGGAGCAGCTCTTCCACACATTCACCATAAGGATGCCGAACACAGCCGTTTTATTGGAGGATAAAATATTGTGTGTGAAAGCCTCTATTCCCAGCAGGTTTCCGATTTCCGGAAAACCAAAGTAAAATATTTTGTCAAAAATCAGTCCCACGCTGATCATGCAAAGCACTGCTGGAAAAAAGTAAATAGTCTTAAAAAAGCTTTGTCCCCT
>NZ_CEWDFQ010000015.1:0-19026 GCF_982438285.1 Acetatifactor sp.
CACCCAGCCGGTGCTGATTAACTTTGGAGAAAAACGTGCCAAGGGAGTACGGTTTACTCCGGATCAGCTCAAATATGTGAAGGATGCGGCGCAGCTGATAGAGACCAAGAAGGAAGAGCTGGCCCGGAAAAACAGGGAGATGAACGAGCTTCATACGCTTCTTGTGGGGCAGCGCAAGGCAGCAGTGGTGGTGCAGGGCAATGCTTATCCGGGTACGACAATCATTATTGGCGATGTTTCCATGGTTCTGCAGAGCAACTATCAATATTGCAGATTTGAAAAGGTGGAAGGCGATGTAAAAATGCTTCCTATGTAGGAGCTTACAGAAAAAGGAGGAGCACTATGGCGTTTGGCTCCATTGAAATAACAACAATCACCAGAGCGCAGGATTATACAGCCATCAAGCAAAACGAAGACAATAAGCCTTTGGTGAACCAGACCAATATTGGGCAGCAGATACAGAAGGATACACAGCAGAGGGCTAGGGAGGTTCGAAGCTCCGATAATTCCGACTGGCAGAATAAGAAGTTTGACGCCAGAGAAAAGGGAAGCGGAGAATACTATGGAGACGGTGGAAGAAACCGTCAAAAAAAGGAAAAGAAACCGGACGGCATGAAGGAAAATGGGTATCGGGGATTTGACATAAAAATTTAAGGGACGGACTGCACAATGAGCGCAATGGAAATATTTCTGCTGATTACAGGCGGAATCATTTTTATAGTGAGTTTTCTTCTTCCGGCGGGCAGAGAGGATACGTCGGAGGAAAATAAGGCCCTTGTGAGAGAAGAGATCAGGGGCTTTGTTGCCGATGAAATGGAAAATATAAAGAACCAGGTGGATGATGTGGCAGAGGAAACTGTGGGATATGCCATGGAGAAAACGAAACGGTCCCTGGAGAGAATTTCCAATGAAAAAATCATGGCGGTAAACGAGTATTCTGATACCGTGCTGGAGGAGATTCATAAAAACCATCAGGAGGTACTGTTCCTGTATGATATGCTCAATGACAAGCATAAGCATCTGAAAGATGCGGTTTCAGAGATAAACCGGACAATGAAGGAGGCCGAGGAAACCAGAAGAAGGGCTCAGGCAGTGGTGGATTCCCTGCAGAGTCTGGCGCCGGAGGAAACAAAAGCCGGTGAGAAGGGCCCTGATTTGGAAAATACTCCGGAGGGCGGACAGCCTGAGGAAAGGAAAGGAACCGGCACAGACATCAGCCCTTTCCAGGAGGACGAAAGGGGAGCCAACAGTAATGACAGAATTTTAGAGCTTTACAGAGCGGGCTGGTCAAAGGTTGCAATCGCTAAGGAGCTGGGGCTTGGCGTAGGAGAGGTGAAGCTGGTGGTTGATTTATATAAAAATATGTAGAAGTGCATAATGGCTGCAGAACAGCCCTGCACTACGGAGTTGAGAATTAAGATGAGGTTGAAATATTATTTGCGGGGATTGGGGATCGGAATGGTGGCTGCCGCAGTGCTGATGGGGGCCGCCTCAGGAAGGGGGCAGACGCTCAGTGATGCGCAGATCAGGGAACGTGCGGCAGAGCTTGGGATGGTGGAAAGCACCCCGGCCGTCTTGTCTGATCTGGAAACGTCCCAGTCAGAAACGCTGCCGGAGGCAGGACAGGAATCCCAGGAAACCATGGAGGAGCCGCCGGGGACGCAGGCGCAGCAGCCAGAGGAGACAGAGGCACTGCAGCCGGAGACCGCGCCGGAAGTGTCTGTGACCATACAGTCGGGCGACAGCTCGGTGACGGTGAGCAGAATGCTGGCCGAGGCGGGGCTTATAGAGGACGCAGAGGCTTTCGACAGGTATCTTTGCGACAACGGCTATTCCAAATCTCTTCGGATTGGCACTTATCAGATAGAACCGGGAACCGGGGAGGAAGAAATTGCGGAAATTATCACCGGAAAACAGTAAAACCCCTTGCAACAGGGGTTTTCTTATGCTATAATGCCACTGTTGTGACGAAAAAACACGCGTTTCGATTTGGCATCGGTGTTCTCCCACAGAAGAATAGATGTCAGAGCTAACCGGGCTTTAGTAACGCCGGCCCGGCAGAAAAGAAACTGCGGAAGAAAAAACCAAATGGAGGTAAAAAAATGAGCGTTATTTCTATGAAACAATTACTTGAAGCAGGTGTTCATTTCGGACATCAGACGAGAAGATGGAACCCTAAGATGGCTCCCTACATCTTCACAGAGAGAAACGGCATCCACATTATTGACCTGCAGAAATCCGTAGGCAAGGTGGACGAGGCTTATAAGGCTGTTTCCGAGATTGTGGCACAGGGCGGAACCATTTTATTTGTGGGAACCAAGAAGCAGGCCCAGGATGCTGTTAAGACAGAGGCAGAGCGCTGCGGAATGTATTATGTAAATGAAAGATGGCTGGGTGGTATGCTGACCAACTTTAAGACCATCAGATCCCGTATCGACAGGCTGCATGCCATTGAGACCATGTCCGAGGACGGAACCTTTGATGTTCTGCCTAAGAAGGAAGTTATCGCTTTGAAGAAGGAATGGGAAAAGCTGGAGAAGAATCTGGGCGGCATTAAGAATATGACCAGAATCCCGGATGCAATCTTTGTGGTAGATCCCAAGAAGGAGAGAATCTGTGTGCAGGAAGCGCATTCACTGGGCATTACCCTGATCGGAATCGGTGATACCAACTGCGATCCCGAGGAGCTGGATTACATTATTCCCGGAAATGACGACGCAATCAGAGCAGTGAAGCTGATTGTTTCCAAGATGGCTGACGCCGTGATCGAGGCAAATCAGGGAGAAGCGGTTTATACACAGGAAGATGTGGCAGAGGGCGAAGCAGAGGATATCGAAGAGGTAGCGGCCGCAGAAGAAGAGGAAGCAGTTTCTCAGGACGCGGAATAATTTTGATGTTGCAGAGAAAAACTTTTAGGGAAAGATAAGGTGAAGAATATGGCAGAGATTACTGCAGCTATGGTAAAAGCGCTGCGCGAGCAGACAGGCGCAGGCATGATGGATTGCAAAAAGGCGCTGAGTGAGACAAATGGAAATATGGAAGAGGCTGTGGAGGTTCTGAGAAAGAACGGACAGGCTAAGGCAGTGAAAAAGGAAGGCAGAATTGCAGCGGAAGGTATCTGCCGCATTGCTTCTAAGGGTGACACCGTGGCAGCGGTTGTGGAAGTGAATTCCGAGACTGATTTCGTGGCAAAGAACGAGCAGTTCCAGCAGTTTGTAGAGGCTGTTGCAAGGCAGGCTGTAGAATCGGATGCAGTAGATATGGATGCGTTCCTTGCAGAAAAGTGGAACGAGGATGCTTCTAAGACTGTGCAGGATGCGTTGGTTGAGAAGATTGCTGTGATCGGTGAGAAGCTCAGCATCAGAAGATTTGAGAGAGTGGAAGCTGCAAATGGCTGCGTGGTATCCTACGTGCACGGCGGCGGAAGGATTGGCGTGATTGTTGAGGCCCAGACCAATGTGGTAAACGATGCTGTGAAGGAGGCTATGACCAATGTAGCTATGCAGGTTGCAGCCCTTTCTCCCAAATACGTTGCCACCAGCGATGTGTCAGAAGAGTACAAGGCACATGAGAAGGAGATCATCGCGGCACAGATCGCACAGGATCCTAAGATGGCAGGAAAGCCTGAAAAGGTGATTGAGGGTGCAATCAACGGACGCTTGAATAAGGAATTAAAGGAAGTATGTCTGCTGGAGCAGGTTTATGTGAAGGCCGAGGACGGAAAGCAGACGGTTGCACAGTATATTGCGCAGGTTGCAAAGGAAAACAATGCGGAATTGAGCGTGAAGAGATTTGTGCGTTTTGAGACCGGCGAAGGCTTGGAGAAGAAGAATGAGGACTTTGCGGCAGAGGTAGCTGCACAGATGGGAATGTAAGCGTTTGCCGCGTGCGCGGCAGATGTATAAAAAGAGCCTTGAACACGAGCTTTTTCGTGGATCAGGCTCTTTTTACGTAGCTGGTACTAAAATACTAAAAAAAGCATAAAATGATTGCAAAAGCCTTTGTCAAGTGGTATTCTATCAGTATGGGTTTTGGCAAAACGATTACGTGCAGCAGCGTGAAAGGAGAAAGATATGAATAAGATTGAAGCACTTTTAAGAAACCGACCTATCAAGAAGAAAATTCGTGTTGCTTTTTCCTGTATCATTGTGATTTTTTTAATCAGCATATTGATATCAGTTTTTCGGTTTATAGTCGATAGAGATTTCTTGTCAGCATTACTGGTTTTGGTAATTGCAGCTATCGGTGTGGCCGCTACAATAGTGATTGGGATAAGCCTGCAGAATTTGATTGTGGAACCGGTGCACGAATTGAAAGATGCAGCTGAAAAAATATCCAAGGGTGATTTTGACCTGGGAACCCCCTGGGAGTCGGAGGATGAGCTGGGAGAGCTTTCCAGAAGCTTTGGGAGAACAGCCAGCACCTTGAAGCTTGTGATTGGAGATTTAAATTACATAGTGTCAGGATTTGCCGAGGGTAATTTTAACGTGCGAAGCAAATGTCCTGAGGCGTATGCCGGAGAGCTGGGTTCTGTGCGCCAGGAGCTGATTAAGATGGTCAAGGCTATCAGCGAGCTGCTGGATGGCATGCAGGCTTCTGCAGATCAGGTGGCGGCAGGCTCCTCACAGCTGGCTGTCAGCGCACAGGATATTGCCGAGGGTGCTACGGAACAGGCGGCTGCTGTGGAAGAGCTGGTTGCTACGGTGAACGAGGTTACCAATCAGGTAATGGAGAACACAAAGTCCACTGACATTGCCCATGATAAGGCGAAGGTGGTAGGTGCAGAGGCTGAAAACAGCAAGGCCAAGATGAAGGAGCTGACCCAGGCTATGGATAAGATCAGCAGCACATCCCAGCAGATCGAGAAGGTGATTGCAGATATTGAAGGAATCGCATCCCAGACCAATCTTCTTTCACTGAACGCATCTATTGAGGCGGCAAGAGCCGGAGAGGCTGGAAGAGGTTTCGCGGTTGTGGCAGATGAGATCCGTAAGCTTGCGGAGGAAAGTGCAGCTTCCGCAGTGGAGTCCAGAAAAATGATAGACGCCTCCATGGCTGAGGTGGCCGCAGGAAGCAGGATCACTCAGGAAACGGCGGATGCATTGAATAAGGTGATTGAAGAGCTGGATCATATTATTTTGCAGGTTGCCAATATCCGGGCGGCATCGGATCGTCAGGCTGTCTCCGTCAAGGAAATTGAAAAGGGCGTGGAGCAGATTAACGATGTAATTCAGTCCAATTCGGCTGCTTCTCAGGAGACTTCTGCAACCAGTGAGGAGCTGTCTGCGTCTGCAACTACACTGGATGAAATGATGAAACGTTTTCAACTGCGTCAGGATTGACAAAAGCGCACATGGGATTGATAAAGAATTGACAAAGGGTTAAGATGGACGAGAAAGAGCAAAGCCGGATTTCCCGCCGCTATGATTACCTGGATACTTTGAGAGGACTTGCGTTAATCAGCATGATTCTCTATCATGGGGTGTGGGACCTGGTTTACATGGGAAATGTGGATTGGGAATGGTTTCGTTCCGATGCCGCATTTATATGGCAGCAGAGTATATGCTGGACCTTTATTCTGCTGTCAGGTTTTTGCTGGATGATGGGAAAGCACCGTTTAAAGCGCGGATTGATCGTGCTGGGAGCAGGCCTGCTTACCTCCCTCGTAACCTGGAGCTTCACCTATAATGAGAGAGTTACCTTTGGGATTCTCACATTTTTGGGGGCCGCAATGCTGGTCATGATTCCTCTGGAAAAGGTGTTTAGAAAAATTCCGGCAGAGGCGGGATGTGTGTTCAGCTTTGCGTTTTTCCTGATGACAAGGGGAATAAATGATGAATATCTAGGGTTTGGCCTGGCAGAAATCATAAGGCTTCCTCATGGGTGGTATCAAAAGGGACTGCTTATGACATTTCTTGGCTTTCCAGACGAAGCCTTTTATTCGGCGGATTACTTTTCTGTGTTTCCCTGGATTTTCTTGTTTGTAACAGGTTATTTCTTATATCGGATTGCACGGAATAGAAATCTTTTGGATAAAATGGCGGATGTGCTGCCCAGGCTGCCGCTTTCGGCACTTGGGAGACATTCTCTTTTGATTTATCTGCTGCATCAGCCAGTGATGTATCTGGTGTTTGTGCTTCTCGGGATTATAAAGGTTTCTGGCTGAAGAAAAGCATGAGAGCAGATACGGCCCAGGATAACCGACAGTTAGAAGGACGGCAGTTTTGTCCTTCTTTTTTTATGTTCAGATAATGGGTTTAAAAGAATTACAGATATATTTTACAGGTATTTAACACAGAAAAAGGGATATGATGAACAATGACAAAAGTTACATGTCATACAGTGAAAAATGTGTCAAAATTTAACATTGTATATCCAGCTGCGTTTTGATATACTGAATGAGGTTCAGGAAAAAGGAGGTTGCCATGCGTTTTGATATGCACTGCCATACCAAGGAAGGGTCCATGGATGGCAAGGTGCCCATAGCAGAATTTATTTCTCTTCTGATAGACAGAGGCTATGACGGTATGCTTGTCAGTGATCATAATTCCTATAAGGGTTACAGAGAGTGGAAGCGGAATCTAAAAGACAAAAAATTTTCAGATTTTGTAGTTTTAAAGGGAATTGAATATGATACCATCGATGCAGGACACATACTTGTGATTATGCCGGAGAATGTGAATTTAAAGATTTTGGAGCTGAGAGGGCTTCCTGTGCATCTGCTGATTGATATTGTGCATAAAAATGGAGGTATTTTAGGACCCGCCCATCCTTGTGGGGAAAAATATCTGAGCATCACCAATACCCGCAAGCATAAAAGCCAGCTGGCGGTGATGGACAGGTTTGATTTTGTGGAGGGTTTTAATGCTTGTGAGACTGTCCAGAGCAACCGCAGCGCTTCCGCCATTGCGGAGCAGTTTGAGAAGCCCCAGTTTGGGGGCAGCGATGCGCATAAGGCAGATTGTGTGGGATTAGCCTATACGGATTTTCCGGTTCCGATACGTTGTGAATCCGACCTGATCCAATGTGTGCTTGAGAAAAATCAGATTACCTGCGGAGGCAGTTACTATAAGGGAACCACAAAGGAAAGGATAGGGAAGGCAAACAGTATTCTTGTGCAGTCATTTTGGTTTTATAACCGTCTGGGAAGTCTGTGGCGTCACCGCCAAAGAGTAATGGAAATGCACAAGCTGGTATAAAAGAATTGGAAAAAAAAGGACGAGAAAGCGACGGGTTGTAATCATTTCGTCGCTTTTCTTCATAAATTCTTAAGATGCTTTTTTGTATGGTGCAGTGTATAATGTTTTTATTAAAACAATTGTTTTTTGAAAAGAGGGAAAGTATGATAAAAACACAAAACGTGGAAAAGGAAAACCGGAAAAAATGCAGGATAGCTCCCAAACGGGGACTGCTGTCTGCGCTGATTGCCGTGGCTGCGGCTGCGCTTACCGCCTGCGGCGGCAGAGAGGAGACGGTTTCAGTAGAGGAAACTCCGGAGTATGTGTATGTGCCGGAATACATAGAGCTCAGCAGTGACAGCTATTCCAATTTTTATGATGTGCAGATTACCCAAGATGCCATCTATTATGTGCGCAATACCTATGACGAGACGGCCATGACCTCGGTTACGGAAATCTGCCGGTATACACCGGGAACGGACACAGAGCCGGAGGCACTTCCTGTCTCTGTCAGGGAAAACACAAACATTAACGGCTTTACAGTGGATGGAGCGGGCAATGTCTATCTGTGTCTTTACGATTATTCGGGAGAGGAGCTGGATGCAGATGGGTTTCCCATCAGCAAAACGTTTCTGGCTCAATATGACGCTCAGGGAAATTTGGTTTATGAGCAGGAGATCACAGACCTTTTAAATGAGGATGCGGACAACAACTATGTAAACGGCATCATTTCCGATGATGAGGGAAATCTCTATCTTTGCTCTTCCTATCTGGTTCGTCTCTTTGACGGCCAGGGTACTTATCAGGGGGAGGTATCCACCGGGGAGAACTGGATCAACAGCATGGGAAAGGGCAGGGACGGCAAGATTTATGTAAGCTATTATGACAGCACCTCCGCCGATGGAGGAATGGTGATTGCGGATATTGATTTTGCTGCCAGAAAGCTGGGGGAGGCCAGGGAAAACTTTCCAAGCGGAAACGGAGGAAACATTCTTTCTGCTGGTGCGGAGAAGGATTTTCTGATCAACGATGGAACAAAGCTGTCGGAATATGATTTGTCCTCCCAGACCAGTGAGGAGATTTTGGACTGGCTGGACAGCGATATCAACGGACAGTATGTAAATAGTGTGGGCGCTTTGTCGGATGGCCGGATCGTGGCGATTGTAAACGACTGGAACACAGGGGAGACGGAGATTGCATTACTGACAAAGACCAAAAGCTCTGAGCTGGTGCAGAAGGAGCAGATCACCATCGGCACCCTTTACACCAATCAAAACCTCCAGGCTGCGGCGGTAGATTTTAACAAGAGCAGTGAGCAGTACCGGGTGAATATCAAAACCTATATCGATACGAACAACTGGACGGAAACCAGCTATCAGGACGGCATTACCAGCTTGAATAATGATATTACCTCCGGCTCAAACTGCCCGGATATTCTGGACTTGTCCCAGCTGAATGTGGAGCAGCTTGCCACAAAGGGTGTGTTTGAGGATCTGATGCCCTATCTGGAGGAAAGCAGCGTGCTGGACAAGGATGATTTTATGGAAAATATTCTGGAAAGCTTCCAGTATGACGGTGTTCTGGTGGCAATTCCCAGTACCTTTTCTCTCAGCACGGTAATCGGCAAGACCTCTGATGTAGGAGAGGAAATGGGATGGACGCTGGATGAGCTGATCGCATATGCGGATGCCCATGAGGGAGCGGAGCTCTTTGACGGGGCCTCCAAGAGCAGCATTTTGTATTACTGTCTTACCTATAATATGGATTCCTTCGTGGACTGGAGCACAGGGGAGTGTAAATTTGACACACCGGAGTTTAAAAGCCTTCTGGAATTTGTAAACAGATTTCCCGATGTCTATGACTGGGAGTCGGATACCAGGTCCCAGCCGGCAAAGATACAGGACGGGGATGTGCTTTTGGCAATGGCAGGCATTTACGATCTGAACGGCATCCAGGAATATGCCGCAATGTTTGGCGAACCGGTGACCTGCATCGGCTATCCCACCCTGGACGGAAGTGCGGGCTGTATTCTGAATGTAAGCGATATTTACGGTATCGCATCAAAATCCGATAATAAGGACGGCGCATGGGCCTTTATTGAGCATTATCTGGCAGAGCAGGACGGGGACAATATTTTCTCCTGGGGACTTCCCACCCGCCAGTCCAAGTTCGACGAAATGATAGCGGAGGCTACCAAGGTAGAATATGTATTAGATGAAAATGGCGAGCCTATGCTGGATGAAAACGGCGAAACTATTATTGCAGGAGGAATGTCGAGCGTTTCCTATGGGGACTGGTAATATACCTATCACACGCCTACTGAGGAGGAGGTAGCCCTTCTGCGGGAATTGGTTTCTGTGGCAAAGCCTTCGCCTGCGGGCAATGATGAGATAAATACGATTATTTCCGAGGAGGCAGAGGCTTTTTATCAGGGACAGAAATCTGTGGACGATGTGGCAAAGGTAATTCAAAGCCGTGCACAGATTTATGTAAGCGAGAACAGCTAGGAGTGCAGCAGTGAGAAAGTATCAGTCGTTAAAGCATAAAAAGTCAACAAAACAGACACGCAGGATTAAGATAAGCTCGGGGCTTTACATAGCCCCCAGCTTTCTTGGCGTCCTTGTGTTTTTTGTGATTCCTTTTCTGGTGGTGATTTATTATTCTTTGGTGGATAATCCCATCAGCGGTAATTTTGTGTTTTTGGATAATTTCAAAAGTATTGTGCGCAACGCTGCTTTCCGTCAGGCGGTGAAAAATACATTTACCTTTTCGGCGGTGTCGGTTCCTCTTGCGGTGATACTGTCCCTTTTGCTGGCCATTGTACTGGAATCAAAAATGCCTTTCAGGACCCAGTTCCGCACCTTTTTCCTGAGCCCCCTGATGGTACCCGTGGCCTCCATTGTGCTGATCTGGCAGGTGCTTTTTCATTACAATGGCGCTGTGAATGATATTCTGGCTGTGTTTGGAGCAAGCAAGATAGACTGGCTGAAATCGGACTATGCCCTGGTGGTGGTAGTGCTTTTGTTCCTCTGGAAAAACCTTGGCTATAATATGATTTTGTTCATGGCGGCCCTGGCAAGCATTCCCAAGGATATTCTGGAGGTGGCAAGGCTGGAGAGCGCAACGCCTCTTCAGACCTTTTTTTACATAAAGGTGCGCTATCTTTCATCCACCATGCTGTTTGTGACCATTATGTCGTTGATTAATTCCTTTAAGGTGTTCCGGGAAATCTACCTTTTGACGGATGATTATCCCTACGACACCATTTATATGCTGCAGCATTTTATGAATAATAAGTTTAAATCTCTGGATTATCAGACGCTGTCGGCTGCAGCCATACTGATGGCCATAGTCATGGTGGTCATCATCAGCATCTTGTTTCTGGCGGAGAACAGATTCGGAAAGGATGTGGAAGGATGAGCGGGAAGCGTACGCCTATGCGGACTGCAGGCAGAAATCCAGGCGTCGGCAGGCGCAGCACTTATAAGCACAGGAAATTCTGGAGTGTATTCAGGATAGCCATTGCCACGCTCATTGCCGCGGGCTTTGCCATATTGTTTCTCATGCCCATTATACTGACAATCACCAATTCCTTCATGTCGGCCTCAGAGATATCTGCCAATTACGGTTCGGTATTTGCAACCAGCGAAAGCGGAGGAAAGGTATATATTTCTGAGAAGGTCAACCTGAAGTTTATACCGGACATGGTGTCCTTCAGCCAGTATATAACGGTGCTTTTCAAGAGTCCGGATTATCTTTTGAAATTCTGGAATTCCGTGATTTTAGTGGGCCCTATTGTAGTATTTCAGTTGTTGGTGGCCTCTCTGGCCTCCTATGGCTTTGCCAGGTATTCCGGGAAGCTCAGGCAGATTGTATTTTTTTCTTACATCATATTGATGCTGATGCCCTATCAGGTGACGCTGGTGCCAAACTATCTTGTTTCAGACTGGCTGAACATACTGGATACCTACTGGGCGATCTGGCTGCCGGGGATTTTCTCTCCCTTTGCGGTTTATCTTCTCACCAAGTTTATGAAGCGGATTCCCCACTCGGTGGTGGAGGCCGCCCAGATAGACGGGGCGGGGGAGTGGCAGATTTACAGGCGGATCTGTATGCCTCTGTGCAAGGGAGCGCTCTGTTCGGCGGCAATCTTGGTTTTTATAGACTATTGGAATATGGTGGAGCAGCCCTTGATTTTGTTGACAGACACGGAAACCCATCCCCTATCCGTGTTTTTGAGTAAAATCAACAAAGGTGAAATCGGCCTGGCGTTTGCGGTGGCCACAATTTATATGGTGCCAAGCCTCTTAGTGTTTTTGTATGGAGAGGAATATCTGGTAGATGGCATCACCTACCAGGGCGGTATCAAGGGATAAAGGCGTAAAGAGAGGAAGCGGAGAATGAACGAAAAAGGAAGCAAAAGAAGAGAGTGGGTGAAAACAGCAGCGATTATTTTTCTTTCCGTGCTGCTGGTGCTCACCTTTTTCTCCAATACAATTATGAATTATTCCCTGCCGGAGGTTGCGGCTCAGTATGTGCAGTCGGGAACCATCACCGCTAAAATCCGGGGAACCGGCGTGGTGGAGAGCGGGGATCCCTACAACGTGATGGTCAATGAGACCAGGAAGGTGGCAAGCGTTGCCGTAAAGGCCGGGGACACCGTGCAGAAGGGCGATGTGCTTGTGTATCTTGAGGATCAGGAGAGCGATGAGCTCAAGGCCGCGCAGGATGCCCTGGAGACAGCTCGGGACAATGTGGAGACGGCTCAGAATGCTTACTATGCAGCGCTACTTTCTGCAGACATCAACACAGAGGTGCTGCAGTCGGTGGGAGAATCCTCTGTGAGCGGGTATCTGCAGAGGATTGTGGATGCACATACAGCTGTGGAGCAGGCGCAGAAAGAGGTGGATGACTGGACCCAGAAGGTGAATGCGTTCAAAACACAGATTTCCATAACCCCGGAAAACGATGCGGATGTGTCTGCGGAGACAAAGGCTTTAAACGAGGCAAAAACTGCTAAGGAGAACGCGGATTTTGCCTTGACGGAGGCGCAGAACCGGTTAAAAGCCATTGAGTCCCAGCTGGAGTATGAGAACAGTGTCAGTGACGGCAATGCTGGATCGATTGGAAATATAGAGGAGCTTACCAGGCAGAGAAATCAGGCCCAGTTAGCAGTGATCAGTGCACAGACTGCCGCTGACAATGCAAATCTCGTGTATGAGAGAGCACAGAAGGCCCTTGAAAATAAGACGGCCACAGGGGATAATGCCAATGATATTGCAAGCCTGCAGAATCAGCAGGCCAAGGCCCAGGCGGAGCTTGATGCCGCAACAAACAGATTGACGGAAAAAACCAATGTGCTTGGAGAAATGAGCCAGGCGCTGAATCTGGATACCCAGTATGACGCCATTGTGAAAGCACAGGAGGAGGTTGCAAAGGCCGAAGAGGAGCTTGCGGAGCAGATGGAGAAATCCATAGGCACCACGGTGACTGCAGATGTGGCAGGAACTGTTACCTCCATCAATGTGACGGCAGGCGAAAGCACCAGCGCGGCCAATCCGGTGGCGGTGCTGCAGCCCGAAGGCAAGGGCTTTTCCATGAGCTTTTCCGTAACCAACGAGCAGGCCACTCGTCTGGCGGTGGGAGATAAGGCGGAGCTTGTAAATGCCTGGAGGTACGAGGATGTGGAGGTGACCCTTTCCAGCATCAGGCCGGATACCACGGATCCCGGGCAGAAGAAATTATTGACCTTTGACGTGACAGGCAGCGTTACTGCAGGACAGACCTTGAACATATCGGTGGGGCAAAAGAGTGCAAATTATGATATGATTGTGCCAAACAGCGCCATTAGAGAGGATAACAACGGTAAATTTATTTTAATTGTGGAAACCAAGAGCAGTCCTTTGGGCAACCGCTATTACGCAACCCGTGTGGATGTGGAAGTGCTTGCCAGCGATGATACACAGTCTGCGGTGAGCGGGGGGCTTTACGGCTCTGAGTTTGTGATAACAACCTCCACTGCACCTGTGGAGGCGGGACAGCTGGTGAGACTTGCTGATAGTTAAGGAGTGGACCATGAAAAAATATGTGCTAAGCATAAGCGCTGCAGTATCCTTCCTGCTTTTCCTGATTTTACTCCTGGCATCCAATCATATGGCGCAGAAGCAGCTTTCCCAGCAGATGGCCGAGCGCTGGAGCGAGGAAAAGAATGTGGCCCAGGTCAGCTGCTTTTTCTCCCCCAATGCGGGTATTACCAAGGATGGCATAGAGGAATTTGAACATTCTATGGATCAGGCTCTTTTGGAGGCGTCCATCACCCAGGAATCGGAAAATCCGGGTGCAAGGCTTTGGGCGGATGCGTACAGCGCAGACGGTCGCATTACCCTTACCACTGACCGGGCTTCTCTGGAAGCAGACGCCATTGGAATTGGCGGTGATTTCTTCTTGTTCCACCCGGAGAAGCTGCTGACAGGCTCCTATTTTTCGGGAAATGATTTGATGCAGGATTACTGTGTGCTTGATGAGGATGCTGCATGGCAGCTGTTTGGCTCAAATGATGTGGCCGGAATGACGGTTTACATTTCGGGAGTCCCTCATATGGTCACGGGCGTAATAGAAAGGCAGGAGGGAAGACTTGCATCTGCCGCGGGGCTTGACAGCACTTTGGTCTATGTGTCCTATGAGACCCTGGAGCTGTATGGGAAAAATAATGGGATCAATCATTATGAAATTGTCATGCCAAATCCTGTGAGCAATTTTGCCTTAAACCATGTGAAGGAAAACATCGGCGTGGAGGAAAAGGAGATGGAGGTGCTGGAAAATACCTCCAGATACTCTCTGGTTTCCAGGTTAAAGCTGCTAATGGCCTTCGGCACCCGTTCCATGAATGGAAAGGCAATTATATATCCTTATTGGGAGAATATTGCAAGAGGCTATGAGGATATAATTGCATTGCTTACAGGCCTGATGTTTTTGTTTCTCCTGTATCCGGTAATTTTACTTCTTGTTGTCTTTATCAGATGGTGGAGGCACAAGGGCTGGACCCTCAGGGATGTGTGGTACCGGTGCAGGGATTGGATGGAGCGCAGGATGGAGCAGGCGCGTGAAAAGCGTAAAACTTTGCGCAGCCAAAGAGGCGTGCCAAAGAGTGAGGAGGAAGATATTTTATGAGAAAGAAATGGTTTCGCAAGGGGATGAGCCTGTGTCTTACCGCAGCCATGGCTCTTGGGCTTACTGCCTGCGGCAGTACGGATAAGGTGAGCGCGGACCCCAGTCTGGCAAAGCAGTATGTGTATTCCTGTCAGGATATCGAGATTCCGCAGATGGGGGACAGCTTTGACATACGAAGCGGTTATTTCAGTGACGGGAAGATATATCTGCTGGCAAATGTGTATAATTGGAACGATACCGGCAGCAGTCAGGAGCTGAAGCTGCTTTCCTTAAATGAGGACGGAACAGGCCTGCAGGAAATAGAGCTGCAGACATCGGCGGCAGGAAGCGGTGCGGCCGGACAGGAGGGAGAAGCGCAGGAGCAGACTCCGGAGGAGTCGGGACAGACGCAGGAAGAAACGGGAGACAATGACCTGACGATACAGCCCAGAGCGGAAGCAGCGCAGGAGGAGGCTGACGCAGAAGCTGGCGTGGAAGCTGAAGAGGAGTCCCAGGAGATTGCGGATGCGCCCATGGTCACGGCAGAGCCCGTCTCTGTCTACGAATACACTGGCTATGCGAATTATATCTTTACCGGGGATGGAATGCTTTACGCAGTGAAAACCTACAGCTATGAGGATTATTCCGACTCGGAAAATGTGGTAAGCAGACAGGAGAATTCCCTTTGCAAGTGGGATATACAGGGTACGCTTCTGGGAGAGTATCCGCTGGAAACCATAGATTATCAGCAGGAGTATGCCTATATCAGCTCTCTGGTGCCTTTGTCGGACGGTGGAATGGGAGTGTTGTATACCGGGGACGGCGTACAGATGAGCACGGTGGATGCACAGGGAAATGTATCTGAGAGAAAGCAGCTGTCCGACAGCACCTCAGTGCTGCAAAACGCCAGCAACTTTATGGTAAAACCGGACGGAGTCATTGTGGTGACCTATTATGATGAAAGCGATTGGTCGAAAATGTACATTGCCACCTATGACCCGAACACGGATACCCTCAGTGAGGGGGTACAGATGCCTGAGAGCTTTTCGACGGGCGGCTACAACAGCATGACAGCAGGAACCACCACAGATTTGATCATTACAACCAATAACGGCGTCTATTCCTACAATATAGGGGATACAGAGCCCACACAAATGATGAGCTTTGTGAACTCGGATATGAATATTTCCAATATGAGCAGTGTGATTGTTCTGGATGATAACAGATTTGTAGGGCTTTATTATGACAGCATCAATTATGACAGCAACGTAGGTATTTTCACAAAGGTGGACCCGGAGGATATTCCTGATAAAAAGGTGCTGGTACTGGCAGCTAATTACATAAATTCGGATGTAAGGCAGAGAGTGGTGGATTTCAATAAGAGCAGCAATCAATACAGGATTGTGCTGAAGGAATATCAATCCTATGCCACTACGGAGGATTACAATGCGGGATATACACAGCTGAACAATGACATTATTTCCGGAAATATGCCGGATATCCTGGTGGTGGATACCAATACTCCTGTTGAAAATTATATTTCCAAGGGCTTGATTGCGGATGTGGGAAGCCTCATTGAATCCGACGAAGAGCTGTCCCAGACAGAATTTATGCAGAATGTTTTTGAGGCCTATTCCATAGATGGCAAGCTGTATCAGGTGATTCCTTATTTTAATGTGCTGACGCTGGCGGGCAAGAAATCCATTGTAGGAGACAGAACCAGCTGGACTATGGCGGAATTTGAGGAGCTGGAGGCAAGCCTGCCGGAGGGCACCGCTATGATCGGAGAGCTGACCAGAAACGGCTTTATGAACATGATGATGCAGTACTGCGGCACGGACTTTGTGGATGTCTCCACCGGCAAGTGTAATTTTGATTCCCAGAATTTTATCGATATGCTTGAGTTTGCAAACAAGCTGCCGGAGAATCTGCCGGATGACTATTATAATGATGATTACTGGAACAACTACGAGTCCCAGTATAGGGAAAACAGAACCGTTTTGATGTATTGCTATATCAGTAGTGTCAGGTCTATGAATTATACGATAAACGGGTCCTTTGGCGAGGAAATCAGCTTTATCGGTTTCCCTACGGAGAGCGGAAACGGCTCCTCCATCGACATTGGGAATTCCTTTGCACTGTCTGCCAGATCGGAAAATCTGGAGGGAGCCTGGGAGTTTGTGCGCTACTATCTGACAGACGAATATCAGGAGACTATTGAATACGGACTGCCTATATCCAGTGATATCTTTACACAGAAGGCCCAGGAGGCTTTGGATAAGCCTTATTATCTGGATGAAAACGGAAACAAGGTGGAGTACAGCGAAACCTTTTATATGAACGGGGAGAACATCGAGCTGGAGCCCATGACCCAGGAACAGATTGACCAGGTGGTGGAATTTATCCGGTCCGTAAATACACGTTCTTATTATAATCAGGATATTTCCAAGATTTTGGAGGAAGAGGTTGAGGCGTACTTTACCGGCCAGAAATCAGCTAAAGAGGTTGCACAGGTGATTCAGAGCCGCGCACAGATTTATGTATCTGAAAACAGATAGAGCTTTTGAGGGCTGGGGCCATGAAGAGGGAATTTTCCTTTCATGGCTCCGGGTCTCTTTTTTTGTAAAACAGTCTGACGGCAGAAAGAAGGGGAGAATTTTGCCGGAGCGCTTATAAAGTTAAGGGGATTCCCCGGCGCAGCAGATAATTTTCAAGTGTGAGCTCATGACCGTGTTCTTTCAGCCAGGTTCGATACTGCTTATAGTCGGGCAGAACACTCTCCACATGCTTCCAGAAATCCCTGGAGTGATTCATATGGGTCAGGTGGCAGAGCTCATGCACTACCACGTAGTCCAGTACCTTGGGCGGCGCAAACAGAAGTCTGTAGTTAAAGGACAGGGTTCCCCGTGAGGAGCAGCTTCCCCAGCGGGTTTTCTGGTCTCGTATGGTAATAGAGGTATAGCTGCCTCCGGTGTAGGGAAGGAAATAAGAAGCTCTTGCCTCAAAAATGGATTTGGCGGCGTTTCGATAGCGTCTTTCCATGGCCTGAAGCCGTTTTTCTTCGGCAGCAGATAACGTTTTTGGGAGATTGGAATATGCAGCTGTCATAAATCTGCCTTTCTGGAATAAATTTCCGACTGCAGACTGCAGACGGCAGCCGGATTTCCCTTATCATACGCCGGTTTTTTGAAAATGTAAATAAGAATGAAGAAAACGAGAGGAGACAGTCTGAGATGTGGAAAGAGGGAAAATGTATTGTGATAGGTGCGGGAGAGCTATCCGTCAGTGAGATTTTGGCAGAGGAGGAGGACTATGTGATTGCGGTGGATGGAGGGTTTTCCTACTGTAATCAGCTCAAACTTAAGCCGGACCTTATCATAGGGGATTTTGATTCTGTCAGTGAAAAAAAGAGAAAGGCTATTGAAAAGCTTAAGGAGCAGATGCCCGACAGAATTATTACTCTTTGTCCCGAAAAAGACGACACAGATATGCTGGCGGCGTTAAAGCATGGTCTTTCTCTAGGTTATACGGATTTTCGCATTTATGCCGGCTGTGGAGGACGTTTGGATCACACCCTGGCAAATCTCCAGTGCCTTTTGTATTTAAAGAATCATAATGCCGCAGGATATCTGGTGGATGGGGACAATATGATCTTGGCCCTGCAGAATGAAACAGTGGAATTTAAGGGGAACATGGAAGGCGTTTTGTCGCTGTTTTCCATGGGAAAGGAGGCAAAGGGCGTGACCCTGAGAGGAATGAAATATCCTCTTGCGGATTACACCATGCGCAATGACTTTCCCATCGGAATCAGCAACGAATTTACCGGACAGCCGGCCTCCGTCAGTGTAAGGGACGGAGAATTGCTCTGTATTTTTTCCTACAAGGGAAATTGTGCCATATAAAGGCGGTAATAGGCTCCCTTTTTGGCAAGCAGCTCCTTTGCTGTACCCTCCTCCAGGATGCCGCCCTGATCGATGACAAAGATTCTGTCCGCCTTATGAATGGTGGAAAGCCTGTGGGCAGCCACAAAGGAAGTGCGCCCTTTTAAAAGGGTATCAATTCCCTGTTGAACCAAAAGCTCGGTCTTGGTGTCGATGCTGGAGGTGGCCTCGTCCAAAATCAGGATACGGGTCATGGACAGAAAGGTTCTGGCAAATGCCAAAAGCTGCCTCTGGCCTACGCTCAGCCCTCCGCCTCGTTCGCTTAACTGCGTGTCGCAGCCCCTTTTCCAGCCTCTCGATAAAGCCTCCCGCCATGGCGGCAAGAGAGGCTTCCTTTACCTGTTCCAGGTCAAGGAGTTCCTGCTTTCCCAGACATACATTGTCCTGAATGGTGACGGCTCCCTGAATCTGAGGAAGCACCACAGGGGAGTCCGCCTCCCTTATGCCGGGAGTCTCGGCATATATCTTTTTCAGCTTCCGGCTGGAGGCTGTGGGAATCGCGGCAAGCCTTGGGTCAAGCCTGTACATACAGACAAGCACCATGGCGGTGTGAATGATCACTTCTATGACGAGCATGCCGGCAAAGGTCAGTCCGTCCCAGATGCGGTCAATGTCATCCTTTACCCGGGCCATCAGCTCTCCGGTATTGTTTTTGTCGTAAAAATCGGCGGACAGTCCCTGAAGATGGCAGAACAGGTCTCTGCGCATAAAGGAGCTGATTTTTGAGCCGATGGTGTCAAACAGGTATTCCTTTATGT
>NZ_CEWDFQ010000016.1:0-17909 GCF_982438285.1 Acetatifactor sp.
TCCTCATCGCCTGCAAAGCTGTCGTCCTCGTAGACTTCTTCAAAATCATCCTCGTCAGCATTTACAAGCTCTCCGCTCTCTTCATCGAACTCCTGCGCCTGATAACCCATCTCGCCCAGGGAGCCGTTATCATAATCGTCATATTTGCGGTCACCTTCCATCTCATAGCGGTAATCCGTATCACCGTAATCAATGGTTTCCATAATTTCAACCTCGGTCTGGTCCTCTCTGAGCACTCTCACATCCAGGCCCAATGCCTGCAGCTCCTTCAAAAGCACCTTAAAGGACTCGGGAATGCCGGGCTCGGGAATATTATCACCCTTGATGATGGCCTCATAGGTCTTTACACGGCCCACCACATCATCGGACTTCACTGTCAAAATCTCCTGCAGCGTGTAGGATGCGCCGTAGGCCTCCAGGGCCCAAACCTCCATCTCTCCAAAACGCTGGCCGCCGAACTGGGCTTTACCTCCCAGAGGCTGCTGGGTCACAAGGGAATACGGTCCCGTAGAACGGGCATGGATCTTATCATCCACCAGATGATGCAGCTTTAAGTAGTGCATATGCCCTATGGTTACGGGGCTGTCGAAATATTCTCCTGTACGTCCGTCCCGCAGACGCACCTTGCCGTCTCTGGAAATAGGCACTCCCTTCCAAAGCTTTCTATGCTCCCTGTTGTCATACAGATACTGCATTACCTCAGGCAGAAGCTCCTCTTTATGCTTTGCCTCAAACTCTTCCCACTCCAGATTTACATAATCATTTGCCAAATCCAGAGTATCCATGATGTCATTCTCGTTTGCGCCGTCAAATACCGGTGTGGCAACGTTAAAGCCCAGTGCCTTTGCCGCAAGAGAAAGGTGAATCTCCAGCACCTGTCCGATGTTCATACGGGAAGGCACACCCAGGGGATTCAGCACAATATCCAGGGGACGGCCATTGGGCAGATAGGGCATATCCTCCACAGGAAGCACACGGGAAACCACACCCTTGTTGCCGTGACGGCCTGCCATCTTATCGCCCACAGAAATCTTTCTCTTCTGTGCAATATAAATACGAACCGCCTGGTTTACACCGGGGGACAATTCATCGCTGTTTTCTCTGGTGAACACCTTGGCGTCCACCACAATGCCGTACTCGCCGTGAGGCACCTTTAAGGAGGTATCTCTCACCTCTCTGGCCTTCTCGCCAAAGATCGCCCGAAGCAGTCTCTCCTCTGCGGTAAGCTCCGTCTCGCCCTTTGGTGTCACCTTGCCCACCAGGATATCTCCCGCACGGACCTCCGCTCCAATACGGATAATGCCTCTGTCGTCCAGATCCTTCAGGGCGTCGTCACCCACGCCGGGCACATCCCGGGTGATCTCCTCGGGTCCCAGCTTGGTGTCTCTGGCTTCCGCCTCATATTCCTCAATGTGAACGGAGGTATATACATCCTCCTGCACAAGTCTTTCACTTAAAAGAACCGCGTCCTCGTAGTTATAGCCCTCCCAGGTCATGAAACCGATCAAAGGATTCTTGCCAAGGGCAAGCTCTCCCATGGAGGTGGAGGGACCGTCCGCAATCACCTGTCCCGCTTCCACATGATCGCCCTTGCACACAATAGGCTTTTGGTTGTAGCAGTTGGACTGATTGCTTCTGGAAAATTTGGTCAGATGGAATTCTGCCTTTTCCCCATCGTCACAGGTCATTCTGATCAGATTGGAGGAAACGTAATCCACTGTCCCTGCCTTGGGCGCTACCACACAGACTCCCGAGTCCACAGCTGCCTTCACTTCCATTCCCGTGCCCACCACAGGCGCTTCCGTGGTCAGAAGGGGCACCGCCTGACGCTGCATATTGGAGCCCATCAGTGCACGGTTTGCATCGTCATTCTCCAGGAAGGGAATCAGTGCGGTTGCAACAGAAAATACCATCTTAGGGGACACATCCATATAATCGAACATTGCCTTGGGGTATTCCTGGGTTTCCTCTCTGTAACGTCCGGAAACGGTATTCCGCACAAAATGCCCGTCTGCATCCAGGGCTTCGTTTGCCTGGGCTACATGATAATTGTCCTCTTCATCGGCAGTCATGTAGACAACCTCTTCCGTTACCCTGGGGTTTGCCGGGTCTGATTTATCAATTTTACGATAAGGCGCCTCCACAAAGCCATACTCGTTGATACGGGCATAGCTTGCCAGGGAGTTGATCAAACCGATATTAGGTCCCTCAGGCGTCTCAATGGGGCACATTCTTCCATAGTGGGAATAATGCACGTCCCGGACCTCAAATCCTGCCCTGTCTCTGGACAGACCGCCGGGACCTAACGCCGACAGACGCCTCTTGTGGGTCAGCTCACCCAGAGGGTTGTTCTGATCCATAAACTGTGACAGCTGGGAGGAACCAAAAAATTCCTTCACCGCAGCGGTGACAGGCTTAATATTAATCAAAGACTGGGGCGAAATATCCTCAGCATCGTGGGTCGTCATACGCTCTCTGACAACTCTCTCCATTCTGGAAAGACCGATTCTGTACTGATTCTGCAGAAGCTCGCCCACAGCACGGATACGTCTGTTGCCCAGGTGGTCGATATCGTCGTCATTGCCCAGGCCATATTCCAGGTGCATATTATAATTGATGGAAGCAATGATATCTTCCTTTGTGATATGCTTAGGCACAAGCTCATGCACGTTCTTTTTGATGGCCTCTGCCAGCTTTTCGGCGTCGTCTCCGAATTCCTCAATAATCTGTGCCAAAACGGGATAATAAACCCGCTCATGAATCCCAAAATCCTTGGGATTACAGTCTACAAAGCTTGTGATGTCAACCATCATGTTGGAGAGAACCTTTACATTTCTTTCCTCCGTCTGCACATAGACAAAGGGAACAGCCGCATTCTGGATAGTGTCGGCCAGCTCCGCGCTCACCTTATCTCCTGCGGAGGCAAGAACCTCCCCTGTGGAAGGATCCACCACATCCGCTGCCAAAACCTGATTCCTGATCCGGTTTTTCAAGGCCAGCTTTTTATTGAATTTATATCTTCCCACCTTGGCCAGATCGTATCTGCGGGGGTCAAAGAACATAGCGTTGATGAGGCTTTCCGCACTTTCAACGCTCAAAGGCTCTCCGGGACGGATTTTTTTGTATAACTCTAACAGACCCTCCTGATAATTCTCAGCAGTGTCCTTTGCAAAGCTTGCTTCAATCTTGGGCTCGTCGCCAAATACCTCTCTGATCTCGTCGTTGGTTCCGATTCCCAGCGCCCTGATCAGCACAGTGATAGGCACCTTACGGGTCCTGTCCACTCTCACATAAAAAACATCGTTGGAATCCGTTTCATATTCCAGCCACGCGCCACGGTTGGGGATTACAGTACAGGAAAAAAGTCTTTTTCCGATCTTGTCATGCCCGATGGCATAGTAAATACCGGGGGAACGAACCAGCTGGCTTACAATAACACGCTCTGCGCCATTGATGATAAAGGTACCGGTGTCTGTCATCAAAGGAAGATCGCCCATAAAAATTTCATGCTCGCTGATTTCCTCTTTTTCCTTGTTGTAGAGGCGAACCCGAACCTTCAGGGGAGCGGCATAATTTGCGTCTCTTTCCTTGCATTCCTCAATAGAATACTTTACATCGTTCCTGCACAGTTCAAAATCTACAAATTCCAAACTCAAGGAGCCGCTGTAATCGGCAATGGGAGAGATGTCGTCGAAAACTTCCTTCAAGCCTTCGTCTAAAAACCACTGATAGGAATCCTTCTGGACTTCGATCAGGTTGGGCATCTCCAAAACCTCTTTTTGTCTTGAATAACTCATACGCATAACCCGGTTACCGGCAATCGGACGTATTCTGTTTTTTTCCATTGACATTCACCCCGTTCTTTCTGATAAGCATAGCACCGCACAATAGTGCACCATCCATACTAACACAAAACAAAAACTGGGTCAAGGAAAATTTTTGAAATAAATATAACAAAAAGCAGTTTCCATGCTTTTGGGGAAACTGCTTTTTGTTATATTTATTATTACCTTGATGGCAGACCAATTACTTAAGGGTAACCTTAGCGCCAACTTCCTCAAGCTTCTTCTTGATCTCCTCAGCCTCTTCCTTGGTTGCTGCCTCCTTCAATACCTTGGGAGCGCTGTCTACCAGATCCTTTGCCTCCTTCAGGCCAAGTCCGGTTGCTTCACGAACAACCTTGATAACCTTAACCTTCTCGGAGCCGATCTCGGTCAGCTCTACGTCAAACTCGGTCTTCTCCTCTGCCGCCTCAGCAGGGCCTGCTGCAGCTGCAACTACCACGCCTGCTGCTGCAGATACGCCGAATTCCTCCTCGCAAGCCTTTACAAGATCATTCAATTCCAATACGGACAACTCTTTGATCGCATCAATCAGTTCCTGCGCTGTTAATTTAGCCATTTTCATTTCCTCCATTTTATTTAATCTCTGTTTGTTTTACTTGGTTCTTCTTTCAAATCGCATTATTCTGCTGCGGGTGCTTCCTCAGCAGCAGGCTCCTGTGCCTCTGCCGCAGGTGCTTCCTCAGTAGCAGGCGCTTCGCAGGCAGCTGCTCCGCCTTTTTCCGCCAGCTGGTTCATAACGCGTGCAAAATTGGTAATAGGGCTCTTCATGCTTCCCAGCAATCTGGAAAGAAGCACGTCTCTGGAAGGAATTTCCGCAATGGAAGCCATTCCGTTCGCGTCATATACAGTACCTTCCACCATGCCGGCCTTAATCTCAAGCTTATTAGCCGTCTTTGCAAACTGTGCCAGTATTCTGGCAGGCGCCGTTGCGTCGTCTGTGGAAATAGCCACTGCGCTGGGGCCTTCCAGATACTGCAGCAGGCCTTCGCAATCTGTTCCCTTGAACGCAAAGTTCATCAGGGTGTTTTTGTAAACCTTGTAGGTCACTCCTGCTTCGCGAAGATTCTTGCGCAGCTGGGTATCCTGCTCCACAGTAAGCCCGCGGTAATCAACCAGTACCACAGACTGTGCGTCTTTGATGCTGGATGAAATTTCTTCCACAATGGGCTGTTTCAATTCAATCTTTGCCATTTCTTTACCTCCTTTTAGATTTAAGAGCTAAAAAAAGCTCCCTGAAGACTCAGAGAGATAACGTAATCGATGTACTGCAATCAATGTGTATCCTTCTCCTCGGCAGGACTTACGCTCGGTCACCCTCGCACCTGCTGTCTTCGGTTCGGTTTCTAACCTTATAGAGAATACCACAGGGGCTGTCTTATGTCAACCCCCTGTGGTGCTTCTTTTACCATTACGCTTAGTACCCAGCTACGCTTACCTTTACGCCAGGTCCCATTGTGCTGGTAAGGGTAATGCTTCTTAAGTACTGTCCCTTCACTGCGCTGGGCTTTGCCTTCACAATGGCCTCCATCAGTGCATTGAAGTTTTCCTGAAGAGCCTCCTCTGTAAAGGAAACCTTTCCTACCGGAACATGCACAATGTTGGTCTTGTCCAGTCTGTACTCAATCTTACCTGCTTTGATATCAGCGATGGCCTTCGCCACATCCATGGTTACCGTACCGGCCTTGGGATTTGGCATCAAACCCTTGGGTCCAAGCACTTTACCCAGACGGCCCACAACGCCCATCATGTCAGGGGTTGCCACCACTACGTCAAAATCAAGCCAGCCATCGTTCTGGATTCTGGGGATGAGCTCATCTCCTCCCACGTAATCAGCGCCAGCCGCCTCTGCTTCATTTACTTTATCGCCCTTTGCAAATACAAGAACGCGCACCGTCTTACCGGTTCCGTTGGGCAGTACCACCGCGCCGCGGATCTGCTGCTCTGCATGACGTCCGTCGCAGCCGGTTCTGATATGCACTTCAACGGTCTCATCAAATTTCGCGGTTGCAGTCTTTTTTACAAGCGCAATTGCTTCCGCAGGCTCATATAATGTTGTGCGGTCTACAAGCTTTGCAGCCTCAACATATTTCTTACCATGTTTCATTCTTTTACCTCCTAGGTTCCAACGACAATCATTCAATTGTCTCCCAAATTATTTTGTTTTCACTAATCCTCTACAGTAATACCCATGCTGCGTGCGGTACCTGCAATCATGCTCATGGCTGCCTCAAGGCTGGCCGCGTTTAAATCGGGCATTTTCAGCTCGGCAATCTCCTGAACCTTTGCCTTGGAGATGGAAGCCACCTTAGTCTTGTTGGGTACTGCGGAGCCTGATTTCAGGTTGCAGGCCTTCTTCAAAAGTACTGCTGCAGGCGGAGTCTTGGTAACGAAACTGAAGCTTCTGTCTGCGTACACAGTAATCACTACAGGGATGATCACATCACCCTTGTCTGCTGTTCTTGCGTTGAACTGCTTGGTAAATTCAACGATGTTCACGCCATGCTGTCCAAGTGCGGGACCAACTGGCGGAGCCGGTGTTGCTTTGCCGGCAGGAATCTGTAATTTGATGTATCCTTCTACTTTCTTTGCCATTGCGGCACCTCCTATAATGTGGTAATCCGGCGCAGGGTCTTTTTTGTTTTACTGCCCTGCTCCCACTGCCGCCGGGCGTAAAGCCCAGCCATACGGCGGCCTTTTCAAGCGCCGTATTTATACTTTACCGGTCCGGCTTTTCGCCGAAAACCGGGAAAATATCAAAATTAAAGTTTTCTGACCTCCGCAAAGCTGATCTCCACAGGGGTCTCTCTGCCAAACAGCTCCACGTTGATGGTAGCCGTCTGCTTGCCGTAGTCCAGCTTCTGCACCACGCCCACGGTATCCTTCCAGACACCGGCCACCACTGCGATACTGTCTCCCTCTGCGAAATCAATGGAGACATTTTCCGTCTTAATGCCAAGAGGCTTCATCTCAGCCTCAGTGAGCGGGACGGCCTTGCTTCCCGGTCCCACAAAGCCCGTAACGCCGCGGGTATTGCGCACAACATACCATGTGTCGTCGTTCATTTCCATATTGAGAAGCACATAGCCCGGAAACATCTTCTTGGGAACGGTCTTTTTCACACCGTTCTTGATTTCCACCACATCCTGCATGGGAACTCTGACTTCCAAAATCTGTTCTGCAAGGTGCTTGTTGTTCTCGATGGTCTTCTCAATATTGGCTTTGACTTTGTTTTCATATCCTGAATAGGTATGCACTACATACCATTTTGCCTCTGCCATACAATCAACCTCGCTCTATAATGATGTTAAGAAATTCACACCGTTCTGGATCACGAAATCCAGTATGGCAATGATAACTCCCAGTACCACCGAAATTGCAACAACCGCCACAGACTGCTTTAACAAAGACTGTCTGTCCGGCCACGAAATTTTCTTGAATTCAGCTTTGACGCCCTTAAAAAAGCTGGGACGTGCCTGCTTTTCTTTGGAATCTCCCATTTCGACCTCCCAAAATTAGAACGGCTGATTATTTTGTTTCCTTGTGCAGTGTATGGGTTCTGCAGAATCTACAATATTTCTTGATTTCCATTCTGTCGGGATGAGTTTTCTTATCCTTGGTAGTATTGTAGTTACGCTGCTTGCATTCTGTACATGCTAAGGTGATTTTTGTACGCATTTTTGCTACCTCCACGTATTTTCTGTTCTTTTTAATCAAGTATGCTCTATAAATTTAAGCATAAAAAAAAGACCTAAATCTTATCTCGTTTGAATACTATAACACAGCAGGACGCTTCCGTCAACTGTTTTTTCGGGGCAATCCCCACTTTTCCTTGTTTCTTCTTATGTTTTATGCTAAAATCAGATTATCAGGAAAGGAGGCACAGCCATGGGAGCAGCTCTTGCGGCAGTTTACAATCACTATCTTGCATCTTACGCCCCAAAGGGTCTGACGCGCTTTGACGCCCACAAAAGCAGTGAGCTGCAAAGCATTTATAATTCCATGGTTAAGCTCAACAAGGAAGCTCCGTGGTATCTTCCCACCACAAATCAGGAAACGAAGCAGTACGTGGTTGCTTTAAAGGAAAACGCCCGCCAGCTGCACAACACCATTGCGCTTCTGGGGGGCTTGGAGGAAAACGGCCTTCTGAGCAAAAAAAGCGCATTTTCTTCCAATCCGGAGCTTGTCACCGCCTCCTATATCGGGCCCCATGATCTGGAAACCAAGTCGCCCTGTTTTGAAATTGAGGTATACGCGCTGGCTTCCCCCCAGCAAAACATGGGACTGTTTTTGGAAGATACAAAGGTTTCCTTTTCCCCCGGCACCTATTCCTTTGACATCACCACCGGGGACATGAGCTATGAATTTCAATTTACTCTGGATGGCTCGGAAACCAACAGGCAGCTGCAGGAACGCATTGCCCGCCTGATCAACAATTCTGCCATCGGCGTAAAAGCCTCTCTTGCAGAGTCGTCCTCCCGGACCTCTCTTGTGCTTACGTCGGAGGCCACCGGCATTCCCCAGGGGAAAACCGATATTTTTCAGGTCAATGATGACCATACCAGCAAAACCCCCGGCACAGTAGCTTACCTGGGTCTCGACAATATTTCCAGCAAGGCCGCAGACGCAGTCTACTCCATAAATGGACAGAAGCAAAGCTCTCCCACAAACCATTTTCATATTGAAAATCTTTTTGAGGTCAGTTTAAAGGGCGTTACATCAGAGGCCGAAAGCGTGCGCATCGGTCTGAAAACAGACATTGATTCCCTTACTGACAATATCACACAGCTGATGGGCGGATACAACGCTTTTCTCCGGGCAGCTGCCTCCTTCCAGGACACCCAGGCAAAGAGCAGCCAGCTGATACACGAGTTTGAGGGAATTGCTTCTGACTATGAAAGCTCCATGAAGTCCTCCGGCCTGAACCTTACGCCGGACGGCACTGTCCAAGTAAACCGCCAGCTTCTGCACAAGACAGCAGAGCAGTCCCAGGATGCGGCACAGACCTTTGCCTTCCTTAAAAGCTTCTGCAGCCGTCTCCTTCGAAAGAGCAATCAGGTTTCCTTAAATCCCATGCAGTATGTGGAGAAAAAGGTGGTTGCCTATAAAAATCCGGGACATAATTTTATCAGCCCCTACAACGCCGCCGTCTACAGCGGTATGATGTTCAACGGATATTGTTAAAGCGGAATATTGCCGTGCTTCTTCTGCGGCTGTTCCGCTTTTTTCGTCCGAAGCATCTTAAGGGCATGCTTTATCTTCTCTCTGGATTCCTCCGGCTTGATCACTTCATTCACATACCCTCTGGCGGCTGCCACATAGGGATTCAAAAAGCGTTCCTCATATTCCTTCTTGCATTGGGCCCGCATGGCATCAGGGTCTGCGGATGCCTTAATCTTCCTTTTAAAGGCAATATTTACGGCGCCGTCCGCCCCCATAACTGCGATCTCCGCAATAGGCCAGGCAAACACCATATCCGCTCCCATCTCCTTGGAGTTCATGGCAATGTAGGCTCCGCCGTAGGCCTTGCGCATGATCAAGGTGATTTTGGGCACAGTGGCCTCCGAATAGGCGTAAAGCACCTTGGCTCCGTGGCGGATGATGCCGTTATGCTCCTGTGCGGTTCCCGGCAGGAAGGCGGGCACATCCACCAGCGTAATCAAAGGGATGTTGAAACAGTCGCAGAAACGGATAAAGCGGGCCATTTTGTCAGAGGCGTGGTAATCCAGGGAGCCGCACAGCTGGTTGGGCTGATTGGCCACAAAGCCCACACTTTCTCCATCCATTCTGGCAAAGCCCACCACAATGTTGGGGGCAAACTCCTTCTGCACCTCAAAAAAGCTGTCCCCGTCGGCAATACAGCCGATCACCTTCTTGACA
Organism: Acetatifactor sp.; assembly: GCF_982438285.1. Lineage (NCBI taxonomy): Bacteria > Bacillati > Bacillota > Clostridia > Lachnospirales > Lachnospiraceae > Acetatifactor > Acetatifactor sp. The sequence goes on from NZ_CEWDFQ010000016.1 coordinate 9,723, forward strand.
TCATAGGCAATGCGGGAATTGTCCGGAACAATATCAGTCAGGCAGACACAGGGGTTTTCCCCGTCCTTTTCCGAATGCTTTTTGCGCAGCTTGATTTTTTCAAACACCTTGTTCACTGAAAATCCGGCGGACTCCTTATGAGTCTCCCGGTTGATCACAGGGGCCTTTTCCAGATAGCTTCCCGGCAGATAGGTCAAAAGCTTCCGTACAGCCATCAGGCACTCTCCCTCTGTGTCAAAGGTAAAATGGGACACGCCGCTTTTTTTTGCGTGCACCTGGGCCCCGCCCAGCTCTTCCACGCTCACCTCCTCATTGATCACGGTTTTTACCACATTGGGACCCGTGATAAACATTTTAGAGGTATCCTTTACCATAAAAATAAAATCACAGATAGCCGGAGCGTAGCAGGCGCCTCCCGAGCAGGGCCCCAAAATCACCGCAATCTGCGGAATCATTCCCGATGCCTTTGTGTGGCGCAGAAACATGCCGCTGTAGCCGCTCAGGGAAGAAATTCCCTCTTCGATTCTGGCGCCGCCGCTGTCGTTGATGCAGATCAGGGGAGCCTTCATCTCCATGGCCATATCCTGTATCCTGGTGATCTTAAAGGAATGATACTCTCCCAGGGTTCCGCCGATCACCGTAAAATCCTCGCTGGCAGCAAACACCAGGCGTCCGTCAATCTCACCGTAGCCTGTGACCACACCGTCCCCCGGCACTCGTCTCTTATCCAGATCAAAATCGTTGATTCTGGACTCCACAAAGCCGTCCACCTCCACAAAGGTACCCTTATCAAACAATATCTCAAGCCGCTCTCTGGCTGTCAGCTTCCCCTGCGCATGCTGCTTATCAATTTTCAGCTGTCCGCCGCCCAAGGCCGCCTTTCCTCTTCTTTCGTCCAGATCCAGCAATGCCTGTTCCCAATTCATACTCACTTCACTCCTCAAAATATTTGAATTTCAATTCTTTTGATTATCAAACTATTTAACATGATAACAGCATTGCACAAAAAAGGCAAGCAGATTTTTACATCTGCCCGCCTTCTTTCTCAGCCAGCGCAAGAGCCGCTTCTATCACCTTGTCCATATCATAATAACGGTACTGTCCCAGTCTGCCGCCGAATACCACATTCTTTTCCTCTCTGGCAAGCTCCTGATACCGGGCAAAGAGTCTGGTGTTTCGCTCATCGTTCACAGGATAATAGGGCTCGTCCCCCTTTTTCCAGGCCGCCGGATATTCCCTTGTGATCACAGTATCCGGCTGAGTGCCAAATTCAAAATGCTTATGCTCAATGATTCTGGTGTAGGGAACCTCCCTTTCCGTGTAATTGACCACCGCATTTCCCTGATAGTTGGCGCAGCCTTCTAATATTTCCTCCTCAAAGCGAAGTGTCCTGTACTGCAGCGCTCCCAGCTTGTAGTCAAAGTACTCGTCGATCATTCCGGTATAAAGCACCCGCTCAAAGGTATCCGGCTGCTCCTTTGCGGCATTCTCCGCCAGAAAATCCCGATAGGAAATCCCCAGCCGCACAGGCATATCCCCTATCAGCTTTTCTGCGATCCGGGTATATCCCCCCACGGGAATCCCCTGATATCGGTCCGTAAAATAATTGTTATCGTAGGTAAACCTTACCGGAAGCCGTTTGATAATAAAGGCCGGGAGCTCCCTGCAGTCCCTTCCCCATTGCTTTTCCGTGTAACCCTTTACCAGCTTTTCATATACATCTCTTCCCACCAGGGACAAGGCCTGCTCTTCCAGGTTCTGCGGTTCTTCCACAAAACAGTCCCTTCTCTGCTCTTCAATGACATCCATAGCTTCCCTGGGAGTGCGTATCCCCCACATTTTGCTGAAGGTGTTCATATTAAAGGGCAGATTATACAGCTCGTCCCGCCAGATTGCCACGGGGGAGTTGATATAATTGTTAAATTCTGCAAATTGATTCATATACTCCCATATATGTCGATTGGAGGTATGAAAAATGTGCGCGCCGTATTTATGCACCTGTATCCCCTTTTCTTCACAGGTATAAATATTGCCGCCGATGTTTTTTCTCTGATCAATGAGCAGGCAGGCCCTTCCCCTCCTGTTCATCTCATGGGCAAAGACGGAGCCAAACAGGCCCGTGCCCACAATCAGCCAGTGATATTTCATTTGCTTTTCTTCCCTTTTGCCTTGTATTTATCGATTTGTACAAAGTCATCCATCAGCTCCAGAACCTTGTCCCGCCCGGTCTGGTTGAGCTTCACATAATACTGCATCACTCTGTTTTCCAGAAGCTGTGCACCCAAAGGCGTATCCCGCTCCAGGGAGGAGAAATCCACAGGGTTTAAGCTCAGCTTGTCGCACATCTTAATCACTGTGCCGTAAGCCATTCCTTCGATTCCGCGCTCCAGAGCCGTAACCAGGGTGCTGTAGGGAATGTTCATTTCCAGCGCGAACTGGCGCACACTGCGGTATTGCCGCAAAATCTCTTTCTTCAAAATCTCTGCTTTTGTCATCTTCATTTCCTCCATTATGCTGTCATTTATGCTGTCAAAGTAGTGCATAAAGTTAATATACGATATTCCGTCTGCCATTGCAAGACAAAATCTAAAAATTAAGATTCTTCACAAAACCTTTAGAAATTCCAAATTCCACTATCTGCAAGCTGCTTAATACTCTGAATTACTGTTTCATATGTTTCCGGTACAAAAAGCAATCCCAGCGTTATATCATTGTAATCATTTCTGTAAGCTTGGCTTTCGATTATCTCCTTCAAAATATCTGTCACGCGTACACCCGCCTTAGCAGATGGACAAATAGTTAATTCTGAACGCACTGCTCTTACCTGTGGAATCAGCTTTGCCAATTCGTCGGTAATACCAATAGAGCTTACAATTTTATAAATATCGTACAAATGTCTTGAATGATGATCTATCTCGCCTTGCATATAGTAATCACATAATGCAAAAACTTTATCTGCAAGGGTTCTTTCTATGGATTGTGTCGTAATTTCAAAAGGCATCAAATCATAAGTTTCTGCTAAATCCAGGCGATTTATTTTGTTTAAGAAACGGTAAATATAGTTATCAGCCATTCTCTTTGTTGTCGGAAACGGCAGCAATGCCACATAGGTTTCAACTACCAATTCAGGCTTCAATATATTTAACTGCTCATACATAGATGGGTAAATTGCTCTATAACAGTTGTAATGTCTGCGGCTTCTTGTCATATCAAGATTGGCAATCTGGAAGCCAAATTCCTCCATGACAGCAACAACAGCCTTTTTTAACTGTCTTTTTCTGGCCTCCCCCGGTATTCCTGATTCTGCCGTATAAGATAAATCAATGTCCTCTGAAAAACGATCCAACAGCTGATAGCATTTAGCAAGAGAGGTTCCACCTTTGAATACCATATCTTTCAGCTTTTCTGATAATGACCTAAGCACAATTGTGACATAATAATCTTTTTCAATTACATTAGTTGGTATTGCCAGCTCATTAGCCGCACCAGCAATCAATTCTTCAAATGCTTCTCTATCATGATGTAAATTCATAAATCACCCCCCATTCAATCATTTTTTTTGCAGTTGCACCAGTTAAAACAGATGATACCTCTGATAACTGTTCTTTTGTAAAACGCTTTTTTCTCATATAAGAAATCAAGGTTCCTATCGTTTCTTTCATCGGAAGCTCGGTATACTTTTCAGCCTGTCCAATACTGTCTAATAGCTGCAAAAGCGCTGCATTGGAAGCCGAAACAGTAATTGCAGGCTTCTTAATTCTAACTTTCTGCGTTCCCACCGTAATCATGCGTCCGTTCGTTGCTTCACGATTGGTAACAACCTCTATCACTGCAGGTATTTGAGTTGTTAATCCTAATTGATTGGCAAAAGATATTCCTGTAACATATCCGTAAATCTCTGATTTATTTTGCACATATCTACGCATAATAACTACATATGGGTCAAGATAGCTCTTACCCAGCAGGCCACCGCGCCTTGGTATATAGTAAATCCCGTTATCATATCTCTCTAAAAAGCCGCTTGCGGCAAGTCTTTTTACAGACTGGCGAACTGCATTATCAGACAGGCCTTCAACGGACAAATTGTTTAAAAATATAGGCTCATCATATCCATAATTTTCAATTAGATAGGTCTTTAACATTCTCTCACCTCCATGGATATCGTACTATATTTATATTATATTTGTCAATATTTGTGTCTCAAGGAGGAGCCATCCCGTATATCTGCACCACCTCAAGCAAGGGGCTCTCGTATAGATCTCTGGGCGTCACAAGCCTGCCCCCGTCGCTGTCCAGGTCATATCCAAAGAGGCTGTAAACATACCATACCAGATGGGCACACTGGGTTCCAGCGAGTGTCTCCTCTTCCTCCTGCATGCTGCCCGCCGTAAAATAGGTTTCCTTCTCTGAATTTCCCAAGGGCCACAGTCCCGCGGTGAGCTGGTAGGGGATTCCGGCCAGGTTTTCTTCCGCATAGTTGGCAATCTTTTGCCGCTCCTCTAACGGAACGTCCTTCAGCCGCAGAATGGCAAAGGAGGGATACCGTTCCCAGTTGTCCAGGCTTAAGATGGCAGTGTCCGTCCCAGCACTCTTGCCTCCAGAGTAAGGCGCTTTTTTGCATCCGTCACAATGGCTGCATGCCCGTTTCGCCAGCCAAAAAAATGGCAGTTAAAATTGATCAGGATATCTCCCTCCTCCACCACAGGAATCTCCTGCCCTGATTTTTCTTCTCCCGCCAGATGCTCTGCCCAGGAAATGATCGTATTGGGAGCACATTCCAGTTCCACTGGAGTGAAAAAACGTTCCTGCAGAGTAAAAAGCTCTGCCTGCCGCCCGGCGCTTCTTAAGGCGTCCACGCCTGCTTTGGACAAACCAGTCTGCCGGAAGAGCAGCTCGTAGTCCGCCTGGCTCAGGACTTCTTCCGCTTCCTCCACGTAGCAGGAAATATCCGCCATAGGGTAATCAGGCGTAATATGGGCGTCCGCTTCCGCCTCCTTCGTCCAGAAAAAAAGAAACAGTACCGCGCAGAGGGAAAGCTCCGCCGTGTAAATCCGTCTCATAAGCTTTTTCTTCTTCAACGCAATACACCTTTTTTAGGTTTATTGTGTCCGGCGGGAGAGGTTTTATGCGCATTCGCTGAGCTCACTTGCTGGCAGAAATAAAATCTTTTGTAAATCATGTAGCCGTGTAGATTTTAAAAAAGTTGGCACCTGTTTTAAAAGTTGTTCTAAAAAATTTAGGTTTTCTCTTGAAAGTCCCTTGAAAAAATTGATAATTTTGTATATATGTCCCCCGCTCTCTCAACTCAACGCGATTGCTGCCCGCACGCATCTTACATACATTTTCATATAGACATCAAAGCCCCCCAATACTTCCACCTCGTATAATCCTGTCGCCCTCTGCACTATGTTAACCTTTTCCATTCCTTCCAACAGTTTGAGTTCCTCTTCTGTGAAAATTGCCCTAAAACTATACTCTATGTTTCTTTCTATCCCTAATTCTCTCAACACGCTGGGGTATATCAAGTATCTCCAATTTTGAGGCATTGGATATTGTATTTCATCATCTGGGCAGTTGATGTTCAATTGCTCAATCCCCAATTTTTTTAATATTCTCCTTGTCAGTTCCATTAACACGTCCCTCGCGGGGTGATTAAACGTTACAAAAGTTATGATTTTTTGATAGTTTTCTCTAATATAATCACACATTTTTATATCAATACCATTTTCTCTAACCGCAAACTCATTCAATTCACTTTCTATATTTTCGTACAACTCCTCCTTACGGTAAAAATCCGGTTCTTCTATAGCAGCTATTATTTCATCATCATTCTTTCCTTGCGCAATCATTTTCAATACGTTTTTGTCCGAATATTTAGTAGAACCCAATATTTTATATTTATTAAAGTTCAAATTATCCATACTATTTACTTTTAAATATTGCGGAAAATAACCTGTGAACCATAGGTTAGAATACAAAATGATTTTGCAATTTTCTGTAAGCAAAGACTTTACATATTCTGTTGAATATTTATATCCCAATTCGTTATCATTTGCAATCTTCTGTGACAATAGTATTTCAGCAAACTGAAAAACTTCTGATTCAATCATACAATTCCAAAATTCAATTTCCTGAGCTTCCCAAATTCTTGGCATAACACATGTCACATATTTTCGAGTAAATTCCTCATTAGAAATCAGCATATTTACAAGCACATGACTTTGACAATTTCCATGTATCATGACAAATTTTCTGTTATCAATAATTTTTTTTATTATTTTTTCAAATGCAATCTTATCATTGTTTACCAATTCAAAAATTAAATTGGTATCTATTTTTGCCTCTAACAAACTTGCATATATATAATCAATCCCCAGTCTCAATCCATGTTTTTCAAAAAAATCTCTAAACAATAAGCGTGCCTTATTATGCCACAAAAAATCTAAAATAATTACTTTTTTATTCAATCCATTAATTATACCAAAATCATAAATTTCCATTGAATCGGTTTCTCTTATTTCTGCAAAACCTTCTAAATTATCAGTAATTATTCCAATAACATTATATTTTTTTAAAATTCGATCTGCCCCCCCCCGAAAATCATTGAAAATTACCACTAAAACTTCATCGCTTTCTCTAATCATATTTGTTCTCCTCAAGACATCTGCTTGAATATCCAGCCCAATACAACTCTCTATTATCTATGCTTTCTATACGTTTCTACTGCTGTCCAAACGCCTTGAATCACCTGGTTACACTCTTCTGCTGTTATATAAGGCGATATTGGTAATGACAATACCTTTTCACTCAGAGAAGATGAATTTTCTGTATTACTACTCAAGGTCTGTTCACCTATAAATGCTTCCTGCATATGCAACGGCTTAGGATAATAAATCATAGTTGGGATATTTTCCAATAGTAAAGCTTTCTGAATAAAGCTTCTCTCAGCCTTGCTTTTTAACTTAATTGTATATTGCGCCCAACTTGACTCATATCCTTTTTTGACGCAAGGAATATCAACAATCTCTTTCAGTCCGTCTGAATATTTCGTTGCCACTTGATTAATTAACGCAATCTCTTTATCCTTAAATGCTTTGAATTTTACCATCAATATAGCTGCCTGTATACTGTCTAACCTTGAATTCATGCCTATATGTATATTATCATATTTATCGTGCGCAGATTTTCCATGCACACACAACGACCTTATCTTTTCATTCCATTCTTCATTATCCGTAAAGACAGCTCCGCCATCACCATAACATCCTAATGGCTTAGCAGGAAAAAAGGAAGTTGTGGCAATATCTCCAAAGCTACACGCTTTCTTGTTTCCTATAGCGCCACCAAAACCTTGTGCCCCATCTTCTATTATATATAGTCCATATTTTTGGGCAATCCCAGATAGTTTTACATAATCAGCCGGTTGTCCAAATAGATCTACAGCAATAATGGCTTTTGGCACATATCGCCCATCGAGAAGCACTTTCTGTATTGCAGCCTCCAAACTTTCCGCACAAATATTATAAGTATCTGTCTCCACATCTACAAACATAGGTGTCGCTCCCACAATAGGAACTACTTCCCCTGAAGCAAAAAAAGTAAAATCCGGAACAAATACTATGTCCCCTTTCCCTATCTGCATTGTTCTTAATGCCAATTCCAAGGCATCTGTCCCATTTGCACAAGTAATACAATATTTACACCCAACATAATCTGCCAGACATTCTTCCAACTCGTTTACGAACGGTCCGGAAATGAATTTTCCTGACAGGATTACTTTATTAATCGCTGCATCTATATCTTGCTGCAATATTTCATATTGCCTTCTCAAATCTCGAAATTCCATGATACCCTCTTATCTCACAGTGCATACTTCTTTTCCAGAATATCTAGTATACGAGCAGAAGTATCACCTTTTCCATAAAAATCAAGTATGTCGCTTTTTTCTTGTCTTTCACCTCTAATAAGACGCAATGCACTATCCACACTTTCGCGACTATCAAAGTCTAATTTAGTAATCCATTGATTCTTAATTAGATCTGGCCAAATGTCCAAATCAACCATTAATATACATTTTACCCCTGCAAAAAATGATTCTTTTGATACTCCACCCGAATCTGTCAAAATTATATGCGCGTTTATCATTAACTTTATCATTTCTATATATCCTACTGGAGTTATAAAAAG
>NZ_CEWDFQ010000017.1:0-17693 GCF_982438285.1 Acetatifactor sp.
TAGCCAGGTTTTGAACTTCCAGAAGCTGCTCTCTAAGCTGTGCCGTCTGGGAGGCAATTCTGTGAGCCTCCTCGGGCTGATGGGCGTCCCGGAAAATTTTTTCCTGCCTGCCCGCCTCCTTTTCCAGTCTGGAAAGCCCTTCTTTTATGCGCTCCTTTGACAGCACAAACTCTGTAGCCGGATAAATACAGATATCCTCCAGCTTTTCAATAGAGCGCTGGCTTAAAATATCAAAGCTGCGGATGGACTCCACCTCGTCTCCCCACAGCTCGATCCGATAAGGATTTTCCTCCGTCAGGTCAAAAATATCCACAATGCCTCCTCTGACGGAAAACTGCCCGGGGCTCTCCACCTGGTAGCTCTTCTCATATCCCATTTCCACCAGGCGTCCCGCAAGCCAGGCCTCATCCAGGGTTCCTCCGCGCCGCACCGAAATCCGGTCGCCTTCCTCCCACAAAACCTGGGGCGTCATAAGCGCCGCATAGGTGGTGACAATGGTCACCGGCTTTTTCTCCATCAACCGCCGCAGTGTGCGGATCCTCTCTCTGATCAGCTGATTGCCATGGATATCTGCCTGAAAAAAAATCAGGTCCTTTGCCGGATACAACATGACATTTCTGTCATAAAATTTGTACTCCTCATAAATTTCCCTGGCCTTTAAGTCATTATAAGTAACGATGACCTTATATTTCAGGCCATCGCTCAAACCATAGATCATATGAAGCTTCTGGGAATCCACACACCCAGTCAGGGCTATTACGCCGACTCCCCTCTCAAGCGTCTGCTTCGTCTCCCGATATTCCGCCAATTCCGTAAGCGGCGCAAGTAATGCCTGCATATTCTGCCTCCCGTTCACCTCACACAGCCGAAGCTTCGTCCATATCCCCGGCCTTTTGATTAAATACATTCATGGCGGCGTCCGCATCCCGGGCGATCACCATCCGTATGGCCTCCGCCGCTCTTAACGCCGCCTTATCCATAACGCCGCGCTCTTTATCGGTAAAATGCCCCAGAACATAATCCGCCAGATCATATCCCTTGGGTTTTTCACCCACACCCATTTTCACACGGATAAATTGATCCGTGCCCAGGCGTGCAATAATATTTTTCAGTCCGTTATGCCCCCCGGCGCTTCCCTTTTTGCGAATCCGTATCTGCCCCGGCTTGAGGCTGATGTCATCCGATATGACGATCAGCTCACTGGTCTCATCCACTTTGTAATAATCCACAAGCTCCTTTACGCTGTCTCCGCTCAGATTCATAAAGGTCTGGGGCTTTGCCAGGATACATTTTTGTCCCTCCACATAGCCTTTGCCGATCACAGCCTTGTGCTTCTTCTCCAGAACGCCGATCTTTTCCTGCCCGGCCAAAACGTCTATCACGTCAAATCCGATATTATGTCTTGTATTTTCATAGGTTTTTCCGGGATTTCCCAGTCCAACAATAATATACACCGATACACCCGCTTTCTGCATTTTCGTGCATTGGTATTGTCTCATTTTTTTGCAAAAAATACAAGTGCCTTGGAAAAAGCAGCACAAAAAGGAGAGGCTGTGCGCCAGCTTCAAATTTCAGCCGGCAGCACAGCCCCCCTTACTCTCCAGAATACCTATTTACTCATACTCCCTGTCAGGCTCCTCCAAGGCTCTTTCATACCGCTCAAGTACAATACTCTGAATGGCTTCCCTGGTAGTGGAATTGATTGGATGTGCGATATCACGATATTCTCCATCCGTTGCCTTTTTACTTGGCATTGCAATAAACAATCCTTTTTCCCCCTCGATCACCTTGATATCATGCACCACGAATTCATCGTCTAAGGTGATAGATACAATAGCCTTCATTTTTCCTTCTTTTGTTATTTTGCGAACACGAACATCTGTTATCTGCATAAGGCATCCCCCTGGTCTGTTAATCTTTTGCTAAATGACATACCTTTCATTGCGCTCCACAACAATCTTAATTTCACCCTCGCCCACATAGTGAGAGTTTGCGCGTATGGTATCCCGGCTTTCCACGATACAATTTTCAATGTAGGTGTTGTCCCCGATATAAACATCATTTAAAATGATGCTATTCTTAATTACACAATTATTGCCCACGTAGCTCTCCTTAAAGATTACGGAATTTTCAACAGTTCCGTTGATAATACATCCGCTGGAAATCAGGCTGTTTTTGATATGTGCTCCCACATTGTACTTTGCAGGCGGCAGATCATCCACTTTAGAATAAATATCAGGATACTGCTTGAAGAAGTAATCCCGCACATCGGCCTTTAAAAAATCCATGTTGGTGTTGTAATAGTCCTCCACCGACGCGATGTTTCTCCAATAATCCCGCATCTTGTATCCGTAGATTCTCTTGATATCCTTATAGCGGATCAGGATATCCCTTACAAAATCATACCGGTCCTCTTCCGCACACTTCTCGATCATTTCTATCAGAAGTCTGCGGCGTATCACGTAGATTCCGCAGGAGATCGTGCTTGTCTTTGCCTTTAAGGGCTTCTCCTCAAACTCCTCAATGCGGCTCTCCTCATTCATGCGCACCGTGCCAAAGCGCTCTACGTCCGAGCCCGGCTCCATATCCCGGCACACCACCGTGATATCCGCCTTTTTATCAATATGGTATTCCAGCACCTTGTTGAAATCCATCTTGTAAACGCCGTCTCCGGAAGAGATGACCACATAGGGTTCATGACTGTTTTTTAAGAAGCTTAAGTTTTGGTAGATAGCGTCCGCCGTTCCTCTGTACCAGTTGCTGTTGTCCGCCGTCACCGCCGGTGTGAAAACGTAGAGGCCGCCCTGTTTACGTCCGAAGTCCCACCACTTAGAGGAGCTTAAATGCTCATTCAGGCTTCTCGCATTGTACTGCGTGAAAACTGCAACCTTCTGGATATGTGAGTTGGACATATTGCTCAAAGTAAAGTCGATGCTTCGGTAGCTGCCTGCAATCGGCATTGCGCAGATCGCTCTTTTCTGTGACAGTTCCCGCATTCTATGGTTGTTGCCGCCTGCTAAAATAATTCCAATTGCTCTCACTACTGTTCACCTGCCTTAATCAATGTTTTGCCGCTCTCCAGACGGGAGTTCTCATAATCCTCCGCTGTGGTGATTCCGAATACCACGGAATTTTTGCCCACGCTGACATCGTTTGGAATTACACTCTTTTCCCCCACAGTCACAATGCCATGATTATAGATATGGGGAGCCGTCTCATTTTCAGCCTCTTCCCCCACACCCATCTTCACCCGGCTGCCGATCTGCACGTTTTCCGCCACAATAGCCTTATTCAGCTCGCAGTCCTCGCCAATCACCGTCTGATTCATGATGATGGAGTCCCGGACCACGGTTCCTTTGCCGATTGTGACACCGCATCCGATCACGGAATTGTACACCTCGCCTGCAATGTCAGAGCCTTCTCCGATAATGCTTCTCTCCACCACACTGGTATCGGCAATGTACTGGGGCGGCAGGATTTCGCTCTTCGTGTAAATTTTCCAATACTCTTCATACAGGTTGAATTCCGGAACAATATCAATCAGCTCCATGTTGGCTTCCCAGTAGGAATTCAGTGTTCCAACATCCTTCCAGTAGCCGGTGAATTCAAAGGCATAGAGAGGCGCTTCCTTTTCATGGCAGTAGGGAATGACATGCTTTCCGAAATCCAAAGCTGGCTGCTCATTCATAGCAATCAGCGCTTCCTTTAAGGTTTTCCAGTTGAAGATGTAGATACCCATGCTTGCCAGATTGCTTCTGGGATGCTCAGGCTTCTCCTCAAACTCTACGATCCTCTTATTTTCATCGGTAATCATAATGCCGAAACGGCTTGCCTCCTCAATAGGAACAGGCATGACCGCTATGGTAACCTCGGCTCCGTTGGCCTTGTGGAAATCCAGCATCACCTCATAATCCATCTTGTATATGTGATCTCCGGAAAGAATCAGCACATAGTCAGGATTGAAGCTCTCCATGTATTCCAGGTTCTGGTAAATGGCGTTTGCCGTTCCCGTATACCACTCGCTGTTGGAGCTTTTTTCATAGGGCGGCAGAACCGTCACGCCTCCGATGTTACGGTCCAGATCCCACGGAATACCGATTCCGATGTGTGTGTTCAGCCGCAAGGGCTGATACTGGGTCAATACACCCACTGTATCCACTCCGGAGTTGATACAGTTGGAAAGAGGAAAGTCAATAATACGATATTTCCCCCCGAATGCTACGGCGGGCTTCGCGACCTTGGAGGTTAATCCCCCCAGACGGCTGCCCTGTCCGCCTGCCAATAACATGGCAATCATTTCTTTCTTAATCATGTCCTCACCTCTATCTAGCCTTTTACCAATTTATTGATGGACTTATTATAGCATATCCACCAAAGAAAGTGAATATTTATTCCTTAAATTTTTTGATTTTTTCCTTTTTTAATATGTATTTTTTACATTTTTCAAAATTTTACTTGTATTTATTTGTTTATTTTCTCCAATACAACTTGTATCATGTTCTTTTTTATCCCGTCATTTTAAACATTTTCGTTTTCCATTTGTTTTTTGTGTCCCAGGTGTATATAATATAGGTACAATAAATAAAAGGAAGTGCAATCATGTATCAAATAGATTTTTCGCATCCCTCTCGCGTTTATTTTGCCGGAATCGGCGGCATCAGCATGAGCGGTCTGGCTGAAATTCTGGCCGACGCAGGTTTTCAGGTGTCCGGCTCCGACAAAGTAAAAAGCTCCCTGACCCAGACGCTGGAAGCCAGGGGCATTTCCGTGTTTTACGGGCAGCGCCGGGAAAATATCACAGACGACATTGACTGCGTGGTCTTTACCAGCGCCATACACAAAGATAATCCTGAATACATCGCCGCCCATGAAAAGAACATACCCTGTCTGACCCGGGCTGAGCTTCTGGGACAGATTATGAAAAATTACAGTACTCCCATAGCAGTCAGCGGCACTCACGGGAAAACCACCACAACCTCCATGATCAGCGAAATTCTCCTGTGTGCAGACAAGGATCCGACCTTGTCCATCGGCGGCATGCTCAAAACCATAGGCGGCAATATACGCGTGGGGAAATCCGGCCTGTTTGTCACGGAGGCCTGTGAGTACACCAACAGCTTTTTAAGCTTTTTTCCAAAAATTGGAATCATATTAAATATAGAAGAAGATCATTTGGACTTTTTTAAGGATATCGAGGAAATCCGTCTCTCCTTTCACCGTTTTGCCAAGCTTTTGCCTGCAGACGGCGCTCTGATTATAAACGGTGACATTCCCCGTCTTGGGGAAATCATCCAGGGGTTGTCCTGCCGCGTCATAACCTTCGGCGCACACAGTACAGGCGCAGACGGTGGTCCTATGGATTACTATCCCTCCCGGATAGAACACGATGAATGGGGGCATCCCTCCTTTCAGCTTCACAGCCCCGGCGGCTGCGTACGAGAATTCCGCCTTCAGGTGCCCGGTGACCACAATGTAAGCAATGCCATTGCGGCTGCAGCCCTAGCGGATCTGCTTGGCATTGACAGCGCCGTTACCGCGAAGGCTCTCCTTGCCTTCTCCGGCACCGACAGGCGTTTTGAGTACAAGGGCAAAATTGGCGGGGTCACCATAATAGATGATTATGCACATCATCCCACAGAAATTACTGCAACCTTAAAGGCTGCTGAAAATATTTCCCACAACACCCTCTGGTGTGTTTTTCAGCCTCACACCTATTCCCGCACCAAGGCCTTTTTAAAGGACTTTGCACTGGCTTTGTGTCGTGCCGACAAGGTGGTGCTGGCAGATATCTATGCAGCCAGGGAAACAGATACGCTGGGGATCAGCTCCGATACATTAAAGAAGGAAATCGAAGCCCTGGGACATGAATGCTTTTACTTTCCCTCCTTTGATGAGATTGAAAATTTTCTTTTGGAAAATTGCACAACCGGAGACCTGTTGATAACTATGGGGGCCGGAGACGTGCATAAAATAGGCGAAACTCTTCTTGGAATGTAGTTGTCCACATTATCCACAGTCCGGGCGGCAGATAACATTCCCCTTGGTCTGTGGATAAGCTCCCGCCTTTTTGTGGACAGCCCCGGTGCCGTTTTCCGCACTTTCTCTTTAGAAAAACGAAATTATCCACATTGTCCACATTATCCACATTTTACCCCTGGGTGCGGCGTTTACAAGGGTTTCAGGAAATTGACTATTTCTTTTTCAAAAGCCTTATGCTATACTGTGATTTGCTTTTAAAGTGACGGGTAAGGGAAAGGATATTGTTGTTATGGCACGATTGACAATTTACAAGGACGACTATGCAGATTCTACCGCCGTGTCCAACCGCTTTATCGATGAATATATGAAGGATGCCAACGACGCTCAGCTGAAGGTCTATCTGTACCTTGTGCGCATGCTGAACGCCAATCTGGCTACCAGTGTGTCCGATATTGCAGATAAGTTTAATCACACGGAGAAGGATGTCATTCGTGCATTGAAATATTGGGAGAAGCAAAAGCTTCTGGACCTGGATTACGATGAGGACAAAAATCTCACCGGCATACATATGCGGGAGCTAAAAGGAACCAGCACCCAAAAATCGGACGAAAGCCCCGGTGCATTTTCCAGACAGGCTCCTGTTTCTTCTCCGCTTTCCTCCCAGGACGCCTCCGCAGCCGGGGCTTCTCCTTTTGCAAAGCCGGTTTATTCGGCGGACAGGCTCAGGCAGTTTAAGGACAGCGAAGAAGCCGCCCAGCTTCTTTTTATTGCAGAGTCCTACATTGGCCGTCCTCTGACTCCCTCCGAGATGAAAACCATCCTCTTTTTCACGGATGTGCTTCATTTTTCGGATGATTTAATTGACTATCTTCTGCAGTATTGTGTCGACCGTGGAAAAAAAGATTTCCGGTACATAGAAAAGGTTGCGGTAAACTGGGCGCAGGAGGGAATCACCACGCCAAAGCAGGCCCAGAAATTTTCCTCCAAATATGATAAGAACGTTTATGCCATCATGAATGAGCTGGGCAAAAGCGCTTCCCCTACCGCCAGGGAGGTAGAATATATCACCCGCTGGATCAGGGAATACGGCTTTACCCTTGATATTATTCTGGAGGCCTGCCAGCGGACGGTGCTGGCAACCGACAAGCACCGCTTTGAATATACGGAAGGTATTTTGAGCAGCTGGAAGCAGGCGGATGTCCACCACAAATCGGATATCCGAAGGATAGACGATCAATTTCAGAAACGGAAGAGCGCTCCTAAGACCACTTCCAATAAATTCAACCAGTTTACACAAAACAGTTATGATTTTGACGCGCTGGAAAAGGAAATTCTGAGCAATTAATCCCAGAGGGGCCCGTCCCCTTTTTCCACGCTCTGCAAGAAGGAGAATATCCGTGGCGTTAGGCAACCAACAGTACGAATCTATTATGAGAGGCTATGAACAAAAGCAGGACCAAAGCCGCAGAGAGGCGGCCAGGCGCAGGGAGCAGGTCTACAGCAAGGTTCCAGACTACCGCAGGCTGGAGGATTCCGTAAGCGCTCTATCCGTTTCCATGGTGAAGGAAATGCTTTCCGGTTCCGGACAGACGAAAGAGGATATCCATGCCTCTCTGAGGGAGCTTTCCCTGCGTAAAAAAAAGCTTCTGACCGACGCCGGTTTTCCGGAGGATTATCTGGAGCCCATATATCATTGCAGTCTCTGCAGGGATACCGGCTATGTGGAGACTCCTTCCGGAAGAAAGGAAAAATGCCGCTGCTTTCGTCTGCAGGAGATCACTCTTTTGTATGAGCAGTCCAACATTCAGAATGTGATTTCCAAAGAGAATTTTTCCACCTTATCTTATGAATATTACACCGGCGACGACCTGAAAAGGTTTGAAGCCGCCGTGGAAATCTGCCGAAATTTTGTACAAAATTTCAAACAGGACTATCACAATCTTTTTTTCTATGGTACAGTAGGAACAGGAAAGAGCTTTTTGTCCGGCTGTGTTGCCAATGAGCTGCTGGGGGAGGGATATTCTGTCATCTATTTCAGCGCATCGGAGCTGTTTGATCTGCTTGCACGTTATTCCTTTGACGCAAAAGCGAAGGAATCTCTTTATGGCTTTTATCAGGATTTATATCACTGCGATCTGATCATTATTGATGACCTTGGCACGGAAATGACAAATACCTTTGTCACTTCCCAGCTTTTTTCCTGCCTGAATGAGAGACATCTGCGCCAAAAAGCCACTATTATTTCCACCAATCTCAGCTTAGAGGAGCTGCGTGACCGCTATTCAGACCGCATTTTCTCCAGAATCACCAGTAATTACACGATCTGCAAGCTGACTGGACCTGACATAAGAATCTATAAGAAACGCATGGCAAATTCGCCAAACCTATAGAAAGTGAGGATATTTCATGGCAAACCGCGAAGAAAAGCGCAATTTGGAGACCATCCCCGTTGGCTCTCTGGGTATCATTCCTCTGGAGGGCTGCAGGCCCTTGGGAGAAAAAGTAGACAAATTTCTTGTAAAATGGAGAGCGGAACGTGAAAGCGAGCACAAGGAATCCCTGGCCTTTTCCGGCTATCAGAGAAACTCCTATCTGCTGAACGCAAAGGTTCCACGTTTTGGTTCAGGGGAAGCCAAGGGAATGATTCTGGAATCCGTAAGAGGCACGGATTTGTATATTCTAGTGGATGTGTGCAATTACTCCATGACCTACTCTCTGTGCGGCCATGAAAATCATATGTCACCGGACGATCACTATCAGGATTTAAAGCGTATCATCGCCGCAGTAGGTGGAAAGGCGCGGCGCATTACCGTAATCATGCCTTTTCTTTACGAGAGCCGCCAGCACAAGCGCACCTCACGGGAATCCCTTGACTGCGCCCTGGCGCTGCAGGAGCTTGTTCGCATGGGTGTTGACAATATTATCACCTTTGACGCCCACGATCCCAGAGTGCAGAATGCCATTCCCCTTCACGGCTTTGAGACCGTCCAGCCTGCCTACCAGTTTATCAAGGGACTTTTGCGCAACGTAAAAGAGCTGCAGATCGATTCCGATCACATGATGGTGATCAGCCCCGACGAGGGCGGTATGGGACGGGCCATTTATATTGCAAACGTCCTCGGACTCGACATGGGAATGTTCTACAAGCGCCGGGATTACACCCGGGTGGTGAACGGACGCAATCCCATTGTAGCCCATGAATTCTTAGGCACCAGTGTAGAGGGAAAGGACATGATCATCATAGACGACATGATCTCCTCTGGGGAAAGCGTTTTGGAAGTGGCCGCCGCCTTAAAGCAGCGCAAGGCCAGCAAAATATTTGTATTTGCCACCTTCGGTCTGTTTACCAGCGGACTGGACAAGTTTGACAGGGCCTATGAAAACGGCATTATCGATAAGGTATTGACCACCAACCTGATTTACCAGACCCCTGAGCTTCTGCAGCGGGAGTGGTACATTAACTGCGACCTGAGCAAATACATCGCCTACATTATCGATACCCTAAACCACGACTCCTCTATCAGCGATCTGTTAAACCCCAATGAGAGGATTCAAAATATTGTAGCACGGTACAAAAAGGGAGAGCTTTAAATACCCCAGAGGCTGCTGCTTTGACAATCAAAAATCTGTCAGGGCGGCAGCCTTTCTATTTCAGGTACTTGACAATATCTATCCACTGCTATATAATTCTAAATTGTTAACTCATATGTCTTTTTCTGGTTAACAATAATATGAGTGACTGTGAACTCGACTCCTGGTATCAGAAACTGGGCGTAATAACCAAAATAACGGTGACGAGCTACTGCTTCGGAATCCGTTTTTGGTTATTATGACCAGTTTCGTGACTTCGCCAGCTTGTTTCTCAATTACTTATTCATAATTTTACATTGAAAGGAACTTGTCATGAATCACAAAACTTCCACCATCACCTTAAAATCAAACACAAAGCAGATGGCCCTGGTGGGCCTGATGGCTGCGGTAATCTGTATTCTGGGCCCCATTTCCCTTACGATCCCCATAAGTCCCGTCCCCATCTCTCTGGGCTCTATGGCGGTCTATTTTGCAGTTTCCGTTCTGGGCATGCGCAGGGGAACTGTCAGCGTAATCATTTATGTGCTTCTGGGTTTTGCAGGGCTTCCTGTGTTTTCGGGCTTCAGCGGCGGCGCAGGAAAGCTGTTTGGTCCCACAGGAGGATATATCATAGGCTTTCTTTTTATGGCTTTTATCTGTGGTTTTTTTGTGGACCGTTTTTCCGATAAGGTCTTGTTTCTTTTTCCGGGAATGCTCCTTGGCACAGCCTGCTGCTATCTTTTCGGCACTGCATGGCTTTCCTATCAGGCCTCCCTCACCTTTGCTGAGGCTTTGGCTGCCGGCGTGATTCCCTTTCTTCCGGGAGATCTGGTAAAGCTTGTGCTTGCCCTGTCCATCGGCCTGCAGCTGCGCAGACGGCTGCAAAAAGCGGGTCTCTTGTAAAGACCCGCCAATCTCATTTTTGCCTCAGAAACTGCGCAATTTCAATCAGACGCTCTGCGCATGCCTCAAAAAACATCTGATAGCCCGCACAAAAATAGTTTTTCCAGGTTTCCGTATCATCTGCCCTTACTCTGCACCGTCTGCAGCCTCCCCGGCACAAAAAAAGCCACCGGCACTGCCTGCAGTCCTGGCTTATTCTCCGGGATTCCTCCACAAAGCCTACGGCCCTTTCGCAGTCTGTCAGGCTCTGGATTCTGTCCGTATTATAATTGCCCAGCCTATACTCGTCCAATACATAAAAATCACAGGGGTAGGCGCTGCCGTCCGCCTCTGCAACGCATTGTATGCTGCAGACCCCGTTTTGCTCACAGGCCTCCGGCGGATACCCCAAAAGCATTCCAATATAATTCTCAAACAGACGGATATACGGCGCCTTTCCTCTGCGCCAGTCCTTGTCCCACAGACGAAAAAGACGGATCAAAAATCTGCCCCACACTTCCGGCGTAAGAGAATATTCCGCCTTCCCCCAGCTTTCATAGAGGGGATCCAGGCATAAAATATACTGCTGATATTTCCAGCCTCTCCTCTTGTATTCCCCGTAAATATCCCCGATGCTCTCTGCAGTCTGGCGGGTGACCACCGTGAGAATATTGTATTCTACTCTGTGCTCCTCCAGCAGCTGGACGTTGCGGCAGATTCTGTCATAGGTTGGCGCTCCGCCCTTGTCATGCCGGTATCCGTCATGTACTGTCTTTGTTCCGTCCACGGATACTCCCACCAGAAAGTCGCCCTCCCGAAATAATCTGCACCATTCCTCGTCAATACAAAGCCCGTTGGTCTGCAGTGCGTTTTTTATGCGGACATGGTTTTTATTATATTTTTGCTCCAGCTCCAGCGCTTTTCTGAAAAAATCAATTCCTCTAAGCGTCGGCTCTCCCCCCTGGAAAGCAAAACAGATTTCCCCCTGTGCCTGAAGCAAGGCCTTTCTGATAATATTTTTTAAGGTTTCCTCGGACATCATGCCATAGCATTTTATCCCTCGCTTTGAGGACTCGTCCACATAAAAGCAATAGCTGCATTTCATATTGCACAGGCTTGAGACCGGCTTTATCAAAATTGTCCGCAAAACCATCCGTTGTTTCTCCCTGTTTTCATTTCCTCTTCCTGCCTTGACATTCTCCTTTTTCCTGCTATACTAAAAGAGCTGAATTTTCCCATACGAAACATTTCAGCCAAAACCCCGGTGAGTTCGAAACCTTCCTCACCAACCCGTCTTCTGACGGCAAAAAAACAAAACTAAAGGAGAAAACAAATGAACAAAAAGGTATTATTTATCGTCCACGCAGCGGTTATCGCTGCTCTTTACGTTGTGCTCACTCTGGCAGCCAACGCTCTGGGATTGGCAAATTATGCCATTCAGGTCCGCTTTTCAGAAGCCCTGACCATTCTTCCCCTTTTTACGCCAGCCGCCATACCGGGCCTGTTTGCAGGCTGTATCCTGGCCAATTTTATGACTGGATGCCTGCCCTGGGATATTGTGCTGGGAAGCACCGCCACATTGATTGGCGCCTTTGGAACCTATCTGCTTCGAGGCCTCAGAGTAAAGTGGCCGGCAGTGCTGCCTCCCATTCTGGCAAACGTTCTGATCGTTCCTTTTGTACTTGCCTATGTGTACCGTTTTGAAGGCTCCATCCCTTATTTCATGCTCACCGTAGGCATCGGAGAAGTGATTTCCTGCGGCGTTCTTGGAATGCTTTTGTACAGCATCCTGAAGCGCTACCGGAAATATCTGTTTCCTACTCCACTCTCATATAAGTGATAAAACGGTTTCCGTTTTCACTAAGCCACTGTGTGGTATCATTCATTCCATTTTGGTAAAGCCGTCCGGTAGACGGTTCCATGATCACTACATTATACTCATTAAATCCGGTGATCAGAACCGCCTCCCCATTTTCCAGCATGGCCAGTACGGGGATATCCTGATTTACATAATAGAGCACCGCATCCAGACTGCAGCCTGTCAAATCCAGAATCTGGGCATCCGGCAGGTTTTCCTGCAGAATGTCCAGCGCCGTCTGTCCCTGGCTCAGCAGATACTCGGCGTTTCGGATAATGCCCTCATATTCCAGCATAGTGTCCAGACATACCGCCAGGCTTCCCCTTTCCTCTGTGACACTTTCCTCCGTAATGGCCATGATCTGGTTTCTCGTCACACGGTTTCCCCGAAGCCACACAATGCTTCCGCTGTTGTCCACCACAACGCCCGCCATATCATAAGCCAGATTCACGGCTCTGGAGGGAAGGCTGTAAATACCTTCCACTCCGTAAGGTCCATAAACATAATATCTGGCAGTTTCCTGTTCGGAGGGCAGTGCAAGCTCCCGTCCCCCTTCAAATACCATCTCTTTGGGCGTCAGTATCTGGATCGTACTGCTGTCAATGGTATTTCTGGTCTGTATCTGCACATATCTTTCATAGATGTCGATATCCGCCGCAACCACCACGTTTTTTCCCTGCTCTGGTTCCACATTATTCATGATCTGATCCTGGGCGACAGTCTCGTAGGCTCCATTTTCCAGCCTGATCACTCTGTCCAGCGTAATCTGGTTGTCCCGCACCGTGCATCCGGTCACATAAATATTGTCCTGGGCATATTCCATCAAAGGCTCGCCCTGGGAATTACAGATCCGCACACAGTACATAGGAAAAAAGACGCTTCCGGAGCTGTCCTCCGTCACATCCTCCCTTCGCGCGATTCCATAAATCACATCTTCTCCCATAAACCCAAGGGGAAGGATGGCGTCCCCCGCCTCTGCGGCAATTTCACTCTCAGTACCGTTTCCCAGGTTTTTGATATGCAGCCTGCTTCCGTGATAGAAATCCTCTCCCTCCATCCACACGATGATCTTATGGTTCTCGGAGACCTGCATACTATCATCCTGGGAGATGTGCACCAGCTGGGAATAGGTTTTTCCCTCCAGATTAATTTCATACACGATATTGTCCAGGGAAAGATACAGCTTTTGATCCCGGCTTAAATACAAAAGCCGCTCCATCTCCGCCGCAAGCACAGCGTATGAATTTTGATAAGGTATATAAATCAATTCCTCAATGGTATTCAGGGAATTGTCATAATTATAAATCTGGATTCCAACCTGTCCCTCATGCCGTCCCCGGTTCATATAGCCGTACACTGCAAAGGCTACGTTTCCCCCTTCATCCACGTCCAGTATTTTAATGGAATGCTCTCCATACAGCGTCCTGGCATCCCTATTGTTCTCATCATAAAAGCTGAAAATCACCGTGAGCTTGTTGTTGGTCACATTATAGCTGAAAAGCTGGTTTGCCGCCAAAAATACAACTACATTTCCGTCCCCGCTCTCCACCATGGGCACATTTTCATCTGTAATTCCCAGCAGTATCTTGTTGTTTGCATACATATTCTGTACATCCGGTATCTGGGTCATGGTTCTCTCATAGTCCAGAACATACATTCTGTCTGTGGTGTAGCGCACCCGATAGTATTCTTCTACCTGGTAATACACCGTTTCCTCTTCCCCGGAAGTACAGACCATATAATTTATAAGTATGGAAGCGGTCTGGCTTGCAATCTCTTTTAAGGATACCACAGGCTCTCCCACCTCTTCCACCGGCAGGTCTCCCCATGTGATCTGCCTGAAGCTGCTGTGTATATTTACCTTGTGAAAGGAGCTGTTGTCTTCTAAGGAGGAATCTGTTTCAAGATACTTGGTCAGCTCCTCTGCAGCCGTTCTATCGTACAGGCGCTCATGAAAGTCCGTTACAAAGGCAAGCTTTTCATCTACATAAGAGCTGTCGCTCCACAGGGCCCGCGTATAGTACCGCAGCTGCGTATCCTCATCCACCTCAAGCACCACAGCCAGAGAATATTCCGTGTCCTTCTCAATCAAATCCTTCAGGGAAATGGTCCCATAAATCTGCTCCCCGTCCGTCTGATAATCTGTCACAGGCGTATCCTCTATGAGACGCTGGCCGTCCGTGCTTCTGACCTCTATGGAAATTCCTGTAATATTGCGTCCATAGGTGTCCACAGTAAAATCGGTGCTGCGGCTTTCATTCAAAACCGTCACGGTGTCCCTTTGGAAGGCTGTCTCCATGGCCTCCCTATACCCATGGAGCTGGTTATATGCAATTCCATTTCTCTCCATGGTGACAATAGGATAGGTTGCCTCTGCAAGCTCCATGGTGAGATTATCATGTCCTTGATTCATAATTCTGCCCGCTGCAATCAGGGACACAATAAATACTGCCAGAAAGACAGATAATTTTATTATGGTTTTCTTCATGCTCTACTTCCTATTCCTTCAAAAGCTTCTGCAGCGTAGGCTCTATATGCAGAAATTCCATGATGCTCTGAAGCTTTGTGTCTCCAGAAACAGTCCCTATTCCCTTCCCAGGCTGCATTTTCTTTGTTTTTATGGCGCGTATCAGAAGATTCTTCGGCGTATGCTCCATGTCAATAAACTCAAGGATCTGAGTGTGATATCCCATCTGCTCCAGGAAATCCGCCCGCAGGGCATCCGTAATCAACGCAGACATTCTCTCCTTGATTACCCCATACTTCAGCACAGGCTCCAGAACGTCACAATGAATCTGCCCGTTGACCTCATGCTGGCAGCAGGGAACCGCCATAATCACCTCCGCTCCCCATTTCACAGCCTTCTCCAGGGCATAATCCGTAGCCGTATCACAGGCATGGAGCGAAACCACCATGTCAATCTTCTGCTCCCCCTGATAGGTGCTGATATCTCCCTTTTCAAACTGCAGTCCATCATAGTGCAGAGACTTTGCAAGCAGGCTGCAGCGTTCAATGACCTCTTCCTTCAAATCCAGCCCCGTTACCTGAATCTCTCTTTTTTTCAGCTGGTGAAGGTAATAGTACATGGCAAAGGTCAGGTAGGATTTTCCACATCCAAAATCTATAATCCGGATACAGCGGTCCTTTGGAAGGGCGTCCAATACATCCTCGATAAATTCCAGATATCGGTTGATCTGACGGAACTTATCGTACTTTGCCCGCACAATTTTCCCTTCTGGAGTCTGCACGCCAAGCCCCACCAGAAAATCCACAGGAATTCCCTCCTGCAGAATATAGCGCTTACTGCGGTCATGGGACAAATTCCGGGATAAGGGGGCATTCCCAGTCTTTTGTCCCTCCTGTTGGGACAGACGCCTTTTTTTCACCGTCACCTTTCCCTTTTTGCTCACAAGGACAGCCGCCTCCCAAAAGACGCCCTTAAGCTGGGCCTGGCCAAACAGCCCGCTCATATCCTTCAGAATTTTTGCCTTCATCTCTTCCTTTGTATAGTTGGTATGAAACACCTGATTTCCCCGGTACAGGGTTTCCTGAAACAGCAGGGCTCCCTTCAAAAGCACCGGGCGGACCTTGCTCTTCATCGCCTGTTTTTCATCCCGGGAATTGCTTAAAATGATCTGTATCAAATCCTGGTTCAGTATCTGCTCCAGCAGCTGTTCTAATTCTTCCATTCTTCTTTCCTTCTCGTCATAATCTCCTTCAGACAGGCGTTCTTGCAAGCAAGGCGCTTATCCGAAGGAGATTATGACTCTGCTCAGTCGCGCAAAAAAGTTACTACAACATAGTCCGGCCATGCCATGACTATATTGTAATAACTTTGCCTTAAAATCACAACTAAAATTTTCGGTTCCCCTAAAAAGCAAAAAATCCTCTTTTTCCGCCATGCCGGCGCTTGTAAATCTCATTGCACAAAAGCACTTGTATCATGTTCTCCATCCAGTGCCATTTCTCACCGGATGGATCGGATTCCTCCATTGCTTCCATTTCTTCATTCTGCAATATCTTCAGAATGGTTTTTGTCATATGAAACAGACTGTACCGGTCAGGATACTCGTCGTATATCATGCTTCCCTCATAATCCATTTTGTCCAATATTTCCGCTACCCTGCGCTGGTATTTTCTTACTTCAATGGGATAGGTCTGCTGCAGATATTCCAGGTCCCGCAGTACGGTATTTTCCTTCCCGGGGCCAAAATAACCGGGATGCGTCATGTAAAAGGGAAGGGGCTTTTTCATTCTTTGCTCAATATCCATACCCAGTGCCTCTTATCTCTTTTTCATAGCATATGCAAAAAAAACCTTCCTGTTACGATGTTTATGGGATGGAAATCTCTATTTCAGCGCCTGGATGCGGGCCATAGCCCGATACAGCGCCGTCTCCGCCCTCGCTATATCCGTTTTCGGCGTAGGGCTTTCCAGACGCTCTTGGGCCCTCTGCAGCGCAGCCGCCGCCCGCTCGGCGTCAATCTCCTCCGGCCACTCAATGATTTCCGCCAAAATAGTCATCTGATCGGGAAGAATTTCCACAAAGCCCGCATGAAGGGCGGCACGCTTTTCCCCCTCCGGTTCATAAATGTACAATATCCCCGGCTTTATAATCACAGTCAGCGGAATGTGCCCGGGCAGCACTCCTATCTGTCCCTCTGTGGTATTGAATTCCACCATATTTGCCTCGCCCTCATAAAACACCCGGTCAGGCGTGATAATGCGCAGGTGAAAGCTTTTGTCCACTGTCATAATGCTGCCTCTCCTTCCGCGCTACTTCAGCTTTGCCACCACGTCGTCGATTCCTCCCACATTCAGGAAATAGCTTTCCGGAATATCATCATATCTGCCCTCCAGAATCTCCTGAAAGCCCCGGATAGTTTCACTCACCGGCACATATTTTCCTTCCAGGCCGGTAAACTGTCCTGCCACAAAGAAGGGCTGGGATAAAAACCTCTGTACCTTTCTGGCCCTGGAAACCAAAAGCTTATCCGACTCTGAGAGCTCGTCCATTCCCAGTATGGCAATGATATCCTGCAGCTCCTTATACCGCTGTAATATCTCCTGCACCCCGCGGGCCGTTTTGTAATGCTCCTCACCTACAATCCTTGGGTCCAGAATGCGGGAGGAGGATTCCAGAGGGTCTACCGCCGGATAAATTCCCAGCTCCACAATAGAACGGGACAAAACAGTGGTGGCGTCCAGATGGGCAAAGGTGGTGGCAGGCGCCGGGTCTGTCAGATCATCCGCAGGCACATACACTGCCTGCACTGAGGTGATAGAGCCCTTCTTTGTGGAAGTGATTCTCTCCTGCAGGGCGCCCATCTCCGTCTGCAGAGTGGGCTGATAGCCAACTGCGGAGGGCATACGTCCCAGCAGGGCAGACACCTCGCTTCCCGCC
>NZ_CEWDFQ010000018.1:0-17649 GCF_982438285.1 Acetatifactor sp.
TCTTATAGCCGGAAGAGAGCTTCTCGGTGGATTTTGCCTGAGATGACATTGTCAGCCCCAGCATTCTGTTGGAATTCATCGCTGTTAAATTGTGTTGTACTACCATAAAATTTACCTCCTTGGTTTTACCTGGCGCAAATCCGTTTGCGCCCATGGTTGCTTGTTTTATGTAGCAACCGGATGGGTCCGCTCCGCCGCCGGGCCCTGGCCGCCTTGCCTCCTCATCCGGTTATTACCTGATTCACTCTTGAGACTGCTTTCTATTCTTCTCAAGTACATTGCTTCTGACGATATTAATCTCCTTGGGAGCGTCTATCATCACCCGCATATGCCTTCCGGTCCCCCCCAGAAATACGATTTTCACATTTTCTCCGATCATCAGATACTCTTCCTGTGCCATTGTAAGCCGCAACATGTCCCAAACCTCCCTGTTTTCGGTGCCTGCAGGTCTTTCGTTCCAGCAGGACAATACCTTTTCGCTCCTGCCCGGGATACAACACTTTACACAAACTGTTGCATTTGCCCCCGGCTTCTATTACCCTCAAGATAAGCACATTTCACAGGCTTTGGTCCGGGTGCTTCGGAAGCCGAAGGAGCGGCACTCATGCCGGATTCAGGGAAGGGGAAAAGAAATATGAGTACGACACAGCCAATCAGAGACAAAAAACAATTAGATCAGTTCAAGGGATATTACAAAATCAGCAAGCCGAATTATCGTAATTACACATTGATTATACTGGGATTAAACACTGCGCTGCGTATCAGCGATATCCTGCATCTTACCCTGGAAAACGTCTACAACGGGAAAAAAGTAAGAACCCATATTACAATCAGGGAGCGGAAAACAGGCAAGGAAAACCGTATTTTTCTCAATGACCGCGTCCGTCAGGTGCTTGCCGCATACCGTAAAGCCCTGATGAAAACAAGGATGTACAAGTCCGGCAATCCGTATCTGTTCCCCAGTCCACGCTCTGAAGCACAGCCGCTTTCCCGTTTTCAGGCGTACCGCATAATCAGTGCGGCAGCGGATGGAGTGGGCATTGAGGATACTGTCAGCTGTCACTCCTTGCGCAAAACCTTCGGCTACCATGCCTGGAAACAGGGGAAAGACCCTATCGTCATCATGGTGCTGTTTAATCATTCTTCTCTAAATATCACAAAACGCTATCTCTGCCTGGAACAGGACGACAAGGACACCGTGCTGCGGGAAACCACCTTGTAGGAACCTCCGTCCTTTTGCCATATAAATATTGTCTCTTTGCCGCGGTCTTTCTGCCGGCGGCTTCTTGGCGTGGGAAAATATAATGGAACAGTTAGAAAAAAGAAAATTAGAAAAAGACTAAAGTTTTATAGATACTTACCGATATACTTAATGTAAAAAACAAGATGCAACAATTTGTGTAAACTGTTGCATCTTGTTTTTTTGCTTTTATTTGCATTTATTGTACCGTATCCGGGGAAAAAGATGTATGGTCGCTAAAAAGACAATACTTCTCCTGCACTTCCACCCTGCCATGAAACATCTGGGCTTATTTTTGTCTGTTGTAGGCAAGCTTTCCTAGTATGGCAAAGAGAACAGCCAGGACAGTATAGATTATGGGCAGAAACTGATATTTTGTGAAAAAGAAACCGAAAACAGACACAAGGCGGCTGTCAAATACGTCACCGGCGTAAAGCGTCTGCGGAACATAGCTCCAAATCTGCGAAGCGGTCCGGAAAACCTCCGGTATTTCGAAAAACATGGAAAACAAGAGCAATCCGCTGACAGCTGCCAAAGCGGCAATACTGTTTCGGCACAGCTCCGAAAAAATCATCACACAGACACTGATAAATGCCCCCATCACAAGCAGCTGTCCGCAGATTAAAAACACGGCTTCCCCTACACTGATTGGGTCTGAAATTCTGGGGTAGATCAGCTGAATTACAGCGTCAAAGCCATCTGCCCCACACAAGAGCAAAGAAAAACCAAGAGCGAACAGAAAATGCAGCAAAGCCATGCCCACACCAAAAACAGCTCCTGCAGTCAGCTTGGCCCAGTACAATCTTCTGCCATGGAGACTGGACAAAATCAGTTGATCGGTCTTTCGGACATGCTCCTCCGGAAACATATTAGATAATCCAATGGCCACAGACAGCAGAACCATAATGCTGACGGTGGAGCAGCCGTTAAGAAGAGTCCAATAGCCCTCCTTATAGAAAAAGGTAACCGGAATTTCTAACGCTCCTTCCTTTTCTTTCCAATATTCCTTTTCTGCCTGGCTCAAGCCGGCCTTTTTCCAGTCCTCTTCCAATGCTTTTTCCCGCAGCGCATAAAGCTCCCCCTCGTCCGGCTGCCAGGAAAAAGCCTCTTCTACAGTCATGCCCGCAGCACTGCGCACAAAATTCCAGATAGCACTGAAGGTCCTGGCATACTTCTGATATTTTTGAAACATGTTATAATTGGAGTCCACCAGCTCTCCGTTTATGTAATAGCCTCCCAAATGCTGCTGAGAATATATGGCAAAGGCTGTAATCGCCAGCGTCACCACCATTGTAATCCATATTATTTTTCTCTTCAGAATTTTTTTCAGCTCAAATCCAACTAAATTTTTATAAAGCTTCACTTTCCTTCTCCTCTCCGAACTGCTGCAGATAAAACTTTTCCAGATCCGCATGGGTCCCATCCCATTTCCCATTATAGATCAGCCGGCCTGCTTTCATCAGCAGCACATCCTCCGTTTTATCCTCCCCATGGTTTTCCCTGTGCCGGTCCTCCATCTCTGTGTCAGCAAGGTGGGTTTCTCTTGAGCCTCCCTCTCCCAAGGCTTTACGAAAGTTGTTGATGCAGAGGTTTCTCGCTATCGTATACAGATACGCCAGGGACTTTCCCTTCTCCTGATAGCTTTCGCTCTGCAGAAAACGAAGAAATGTCTCCTGGGTAATGTCTTCTGCCGCCTCTCTGCTGTGCAGCTTAAAATAGCAATAGCGGTATATCTTATCATATTGTGCTTCCAGATCAATCGCCTTGTTCATGAACAGAACCCAAAACCTCCTTTCATTATGTATAACGGCAGAATCCCCGCAAATGTGCGCCTGATTTCCGTCATTGTCAAAAAACAGCCTGGCAGAAAACGGAGGATTTCCTGCCAGGCTGTTTTTTTTATTCTGGAATACTGTGCCGACCACACAAACCATCCATGTATTCCTATATAAAAAAACCGGCTCCCATTTCGGAAGCCGGTCCTGATGCTGCATTATGGAATTAGTCCTGAACGTAAGGCATCAATGCAACGTGACGCGCTCTCTTAATCGCTACGGTCAGCGCTCTCTGATGCTTTGCACAGTTGCCGGTAATACGGCGGGGAAGAATCTTTCCTCTCTCGGACACATATCTTTTCAGCTTGTTTGTATCCTTGTAATCGATCACATTATCCTTGCCGCAGAATACGCAAACTTTCTTTCTTCTGCGGACGCCGCTCTTTTTCCTTACCGGAGCATCGGGTTTCTCTGCTTTATTATAAGCCATGTCAGTACCTCCTGTCTCAATCAAATCTTAGTTGAACGGTAATTCTTCATCAATGCCGTCAGGGATATTCATGAAGCCATCGCTTGCGCCGGACGGAGCCGGAGCAGCATTACCGCCTGCGTAACCGCCGTTAAAGCCGCCATTGTTGAATCCGCCTTCGTTTCCTGCAGAAGCATTTTTGCTCTCAGCAAACTCAATCTCATCCACCATGACACGGACACTGTAAACCATCTGACCGTCCCTGTTGGTATAATTGTCGTTCTGGATTCTCCCGCAGACTACCACCTTGGTTCCCTTGTGCAGATAACGCTCAATAAACTCTGCCTGCCTGCCGAATGCGGTACAGTTAAAGAAATCTGCGTCGGGCTCTCCCTCGCGCTTGAATCTTCTGTCCACCGCTATGGAAAAGCGCGCTACTGCGGTCTGGCTTGCCCCCTGTGAGTATCTCACCTCAGGGTCCCTTGTTAAACGTCCCATAAGAATTACTTTATTCATAATCGACTTCTCGCTTTCTGTTTATGCCTCGTCCTGTCTAACGCATAAATATCTGATAACATTGTCCATAATACGGACACGGCTCTCAATCTCTGCCGGAGCGGTGCTATCAGCCTCAAATCTGATGAAGTAATAGAAAGCTTCTTTCATCTTCTGAATTTCGTAAGCAAGTCTCTTCTTACCCCATTCATCCACCTCTGTAATGGTGCCGCCGAATCTTTCGATCAGAGCCTTGCACTTTTCAATCACTGCAGCTCTCTCATCGTCTTCGACTTTAGCGCTGACAACAACGGCTAATTCATACTTGTTCATGCTTGTTACCTCCTTTTGGTCTCTGGCCCGCATCATGGATGCGAGCAAGGAATCAATGTATCACGAAGTGTTATGATACCATAAAAATTCCCAGTTTTCAAGCTTTTTCCTGAATATTTTTTATAACCATGGGTGCTCGCACACAATGCAAGGCGACAATCCTCTTATGAGCGGAGCGCCTGATAATGAGCAAAGGCAGCTGCAAAGCAGCGAAAAAGCGCCCTGGCGCGGCTTTGCGAATGGCGCGGGCTGAGCTGCCGCAGATCAGCGCCCTGGCGCGGGCTGAGCTGTTGCCAGCTGTCACTCATTCACAAATATGCCCTTGATCTCCTCCAGGGCAATTTCCGCCGCAGGCGCAAAGTCCTCTGAAGCGGCATAAGCTGTCATGCTTTCATAAAACTGTCTCACCTGGGGTCTATCCATATGCCCCAGCACATCCCCGGCGCAGAAAAGCAGTCTGCCTCCCTCCTTCACCTTCGTTTCCAGAAGGTAGGAGAGCTTATGATTGCGCTCAAAATTGTCTATGATCTGCACAATGGGAGTGATTGCATCTCCCCAGCCGTCCAAAATTACCGGCCTGCTGTCATACAGCAGGGGCTGCCACTGCCACTGGGCGTAATCCTCTGTGGGAAAGCCCCGAAAGGCCGGATGGGCGCTGTCACAGACCATTCCCAGCGTACCGGGAGCCACGGGAAGTCCCTTCTCCACGCAGGCGTCTCTGAACATGGGCCAGCACCAGAAATCAGGGGCAAAGGCTCCGGGAACACTGCAATCTTCCTTCGCCCTGCTGGAAAACAGCACCACCTTGCCGCCCTGTTTTAAAAAATCCTCCCCGCTCTGTTCCAGCCGGTCTGTGATGAAAAGTCCTCTTTTAGAGTCTATTCCCATCCATTTTTCCCGGCCGTCCGGTCCGGTTTTTTCCGGCAGCCTTTTGTAAATCCACAGGGGATATTCATTTTCCACCTCTCCCATACGCAGTACAAGGCGCATGACAGCCGCCTGCTCCACCTTGGGAAGGGCAAAACGCACCAGGCCCAATGCCGTAAGTCTTCCCGGACTGCCGGTTCCCTTAAGATGAGCCTGCCCCATCACCTGATTTTCCTGGGAATACAAAATTGCCTCCACGTCATACTGCCCCGTTCTCAATGTCTCGTCCTGTGCGCTTTCCGGGCCAAAATCCGCAAGGAAAATCTCTCCCTCAAACGTCTCCTGCTCTTGCCACACATAGCGGGGAAATTTGGCAAGAAGCACCCTGGGAGCGCAAAATCTCCGGAATTCCTCTGGCGTAATCAGCCCCTTGGAATCCAGAAAGCTGTCTAAAATTCCCACAAGGGCCGTTCCTTGTCCGGGAAAATCCTGCAGGCCCAGAAGCTGAAAGCCCGCCATATCCCTGGTGCGCAGGGCCGCTTCTATCTCCTCTCTGTAGCACTGCACCGCCAGCCTGCCGCTTGCCTGAAAAAATCTGTCCGCCATATCACCCATGCCGGCCTCTTCCAGCCTTTTTTGAAACAGCTTCAGATTTTCAGGGGACAGAGGGCCTGTGTACTTGGGAATCTCCCTGTAGTTTGGATAGCATTGATACTGGCCAATCTCGTGGGAGATCAGGGGAAGGGGGGACTGCCTTACTCCCTCGCTGTAATCATGCAGGGTGGAGGGCTCTTCCTGTGTCTGCAGATATCCCAGGGGCAGATCTCCAAAGGAAAAGGAGGCTCTGATATTGGTTTTTTCATCCGTCCGCATGATGATCCAGCAGTCGTCCGCACCGCTGCAGATGGGATGCTCCAGAAAATTATTGGCCCCCTGGGTATACAGCTTATCCGGCCGAATGCTTCTAAGATGCCTGACCAGCCTTTCAAATTCCCGCAGTTCCCCCGTCATCTCGTTTCCTGCCGCAAACAGCAGAAAAGAGGGATGATTGCCATACCAGGCAAGCACCTTTTCTGCCTGGTCGTAAATGTACGCATGCAGAGCCTTATCACACCTTTTATCCTTCTCCCCGTACAGGGCGGCTGCAAAGTTGGAAAGCTCCACCTGGAGATAGATGCCTTTCTCATCCGCCGCCGCGAAAGCCGCCTCCGGAGGACACCAGCTGTGAAACCGGCAGTGATTCAGGCCGTACTGCTGATACAGATCAAATATCTTAAGCCAGCTTTCCTTGTCCATGGGGCATGCGCCGGTCTTTGGATAGATGCAGCAGTCCACAGTCCCCCGCAAAAACACGGGCACGCCGTTTCTCACAATTCTTTTATCTCTGATCTCCTGCCCAAAAATTCCCGCATTTTGTTCGTACTGCTGCCTGCCTCCTCTTTTGTCTGTGACAATCACAAAAAGCCGGTAAAAAACAGGATGGAATTCATCCCAGCGGCAAAACAGCTCTGTCGCCCTCTGCGCATCGTCCCCCTCCTGCCAAAGCGCATAAAAGGCCTGGCGGGTTCCCTGTATTTCGCTGCATTTCAGCTCCCTTTTTGCCAGCGGCAGGCCGTCGCTTCTATACCCCCATACTGTGATGCTCTCTCCTTCCCTTGCGCGTATCCAAAAGCCCCGGGCGCTTTCATCTCCTATGATCTGGGGAATCTCCCAGCTTCCTTTCTCTCCTCTTTCCAGATAGAGCTCTCCCAGTATTCCGTTCCAGTTGGTCTGGGTATGCTCCGTATACTGATGCCCCTTAAGGAGGCTTTCCGGGAAATCCTCCTTTGAGGCCAGATCATTGTCCACCACAATCCGTAGCAAATGCTTTCCAGCGTCCCCAAGAGCTTCTGTGAGATCATGCCTCTGAGGAACCAAGGTCTCATGGGATCCTGACACCCATTTTCCGTCCACATAGACCTCTGTGTATTTGGTGCGCTCCAGAAAAAGAAAAAGCGGAAGACCTGCCCACTCCTTTGGAATTTCAATTTCTCTTTCATAGTGCGCTCTGCCTGTAAAGGGATATTTTCTGCTCAAAAACAGGGTCTGTCCCACCTCTGGTCCAAAGCTCCCTTTTTTGCTGATTTCCGTGGTGGAAGGCAGCTCTATGGTATCCTTAAGCTCGGAGAGCCTTTGGCTTTTCTCCTCTGCACTTTCCCCCTTCTCAAACCCAAATTTCCAGGTTCCCTGAAGCATTCTTTTCAGCTGCATTTGCATTATTCTCCACCCTCCTCCAAATAGGCATAGTCACTGTGTCTGTATTCCTTTGGGGAAATTCCCACCTCTTTATGAAAGCACCGGGAAAAGTAATATGGATCCTGATAGCCCAGCCGGTGGGCCACCTCATAAATATAGAGGTCTGTAGAACGCAGCAGCTTGCAGGCCTCCGTAAGCTTCAGCCTTGTAAAAAATTCCATAGGCGCCCGCCCGGTATATTTCTGAAAAATCACATGCAGATAGCTTTTAGACAGCTGAAAATGCTCTGCAATCTGCTCCATGGAAAGATTTTCCTGCACATGGGCATACATATATCGTATTACGCTCGTCACAAGCTTGTTCTGCTCCCCTGTGGTATTATGCTTCTCCCGATAATAGGTCTCCGCCAGAATCAGCTCCAGCACCTGGGAAATATAGATAAAATTGCCCAGGGTATAGTTTGCCTCCAGCACCCGGAACAAAAGCTCAAACAAAAACAGCATACGGTTGGAGGCATGCTCTGATGCAAAATGTGCTACGGTGCACTCCTCCAGTGGAAAAAGCTGCACATCCTCTCCCTTAAAATGCACCCACAGAATACTCCAGGGATCCTTCTCATCCGCATAATAGCGGTGGCCGCAGCCTGTGGGAATACAGACAGCCTCTCTCTGGCCAAGAGGATATTTCTTCCACCCCAGTCCTTCCTTTCTCCGGATTTCCACAACGCCCTTTCCCTCCGTGCAGTACAGAAAAATGTACTCCTCTATCCCCTCCGTCCTCTCCCGGTAATGCCTTTTTGCCCTTGGGAAAAAACCCACGTCTGTCAGATACATCCGTCTCACCAGCGGATGAGCCGCATATTCCGCAAAGGCCTCTGTAGGAAGCACGATCATACGCTCTCCCCGAAATCCCTCTCTTTTGGTTCCTTCCTCTCTGTATTCCACCGTTTTTTCTGCTTCCTTCCTCTCTTTTCTTAAAGCCTATCATGTTTGTGGAATATTGTCCATGAAAAACAAGGATATGATATTCCTCGTCCTGCCTCTTTCATGCTTTGCTGAAAGCATATCAGTCCAAACGCTTTATTAGTATTTCAGTAATTGCGAAACTCGCTGGCGAAGTCACGGACCTGGTCATAATAACCAAAAACGGGTTCCGAAGCAGTAGCTAGTCACCCTTATTTTGGCTATTACGCCCAGTTTCTGATACTAGGGAGCGAGTTTCACAATTACCTATTATTTGTATTGAAAGAAAGGAGCTCTTATGTCTGCAAAAAGTCCTGTAAAAATATGGGAGGAGAAGCTTGCCCTTCCCACCTATCAGGTGTATCCTGCGGAAAAAAGTCCATTATTTATTGAAAAGAGAGCCTATCAGGGCAGCACGGGAAAGGTCTACCCTCTCCCTGTGACAGAAAAGCTGAGCGATACGCTTACGGATGTGTCCTATCAGGCGGTCTGTCTGGAAAACGAATATCTTTTTGTCATGGTGCTTCCGCAGCTTGGCGGGCGCATCCACCGGGCCTTAGATAAGACCAACGGCTATGATTTTATATACTACAACCATGTAATCAAGCCAGCCCTGGTGGGACTAACGGGCCCCTGGATTTCAGGAGGCATTGAGTTTAACTGGCCCCAGCACCACAGGCCCTCCACCTTCTCCCCGGTGGATTATACACTGTCTGAAAACCCTGACGGCTCCTGCAGCGTATATTTGAGCGAGATTGACAAAATGTACGGCACCAAGGGCATGGCCAGCATTTCCCTGTATCCGGAAAAAGCCTACATAGAGATAAACGGACGTCTGTTCAACAATACGGAGCTTCCCCAGACCTTTCTGTGGTGGGCCAATCCTGCGGTTCCCGTAAACGAACACACCTATTCCGTATTTCCCCCCGATGTAAATGCGGTGATGGACCATGGCAGACGGGCCGTCTCTACCTTTCCCATTGCGACGGGAGAATACTACAAGTACGACTATTCCGCCGGCGTGGATATCTCCCGCTATCAGAATATAAAGGTTCCCACCTCCTACATGGCGGCCCATTCCGATTTTGACTTTATCGGCAACTATGATGAAAAGCAAAAGGGCGGCCTGCTTCATGTGGCAGACCACCATATCTCCCCCGGCAAAAAGCAATGGACCTGGGGCAGCGGAGATTTTGGCAAAAGCTGGGACAGGAATCTCACGGATGCGGACGGTCCCTATATTGAGCTGATGACCGGCGTCTTTACAGACAATCAGCCTGATTTTACCTGGCTTAAGCCCTATGAGGAAAAAACCTTTACCCAGTATTTTATGCCCTACAAGGGGGTGGGCAGAGTGTGCAACGCCACAAGAGACGCCGCCGTAGGTCTCTTTCCTGCAGACGGCCAGACAGCCTGTGTGCGCGTCTACGCCTCCGGCTGCTTCCCCGGCTCCAAAATAACCGTTGCCAAAGACGCTCTGGTGCTCTTTGAACAGGAAGCCGATCTTTCCCCAGAGGGCTTCTTTGAGGCCCAGTTTCCCGCGTCTGAAAGCCTGTGCGGCTGCAGCGTGACAGTCTCCTTTCAGGGAAAAGCGCTTGTGCAATACACCGAAGCCCCAAAAAAGCTCCAGCCTATTCCGGAGCCTGCCGAGGCCTTAAAACAGCCGGAGGAGTTAAAATCCACCGAAGAGCTCTACCTTGCCGCCCTACACCTGGAGCAATACCGCCACGCCACCTGTGAGCCCGGCGATTATTATCTGGAAGGCCTGCGAAGAGACCCTTCCGATATCCGGCTGAACAACGGCTACGGACTGCTGCTTTTGAGAAGAGGCCAGATTCAGGAAAGCATCCCTTATTTCCGCCGGGCCATCCAAAAGCAGACCTGGAAAAATCCAAACCCCTATCACGGGGAATGCTACTTCAATCTGGGGCTTGCCCTGGAGCTGCTGTGGTCTGTGGAGCATGCTCAGAATAAATCTGATGACTGCTCTGCGCTCTTAGCGGAGGCTTATGACGCTTACTACAAGGCTTCCTGGAGCGCCGAGACCCAAAGCAGCGCCTTCTTTCGTCTTTCCTGTCTCTCCATGCGGCAGAAGGATGTACAAAGCGCCCTTTCCTTTGTGAATCAGTCCCTGGTCCGCAACTGGCACAACATGAAGGCGCGGACCCTGAAGGCAGCCCTGCTTCGCAGACTTGGACGGGACAACAGCTCTTTGCTGGAGGAATCCCTTCAGATAGACCCCTTATACATGGGCTGCCTTTTTGAGAAGGCTCTCTTTGGAAAGCAGCCCTGGGAGCTGTCACAAAAAAAGGAGGAATTGGCCCCATGGCGGGAAAAAATGAGGGAGGAAGCCCACAATTATCTGGAGCTTTCCCTGCTCTACGG
The DNA here is from genome assembly GCF_982438285.1 of Acetatifactor sp. NCBI lineage: Bacteria > Bacillati > Bacillota > Clostridia > Lachnospirales > Lachnospiraceae > Acetatifactor > Acetatifactor sp. The sequence continues at coordinate 10,762 of NZ_CEWDFQ010000018.1, forward strand.
CGGGGCCGGATTGTATCCGGAGGCCATAACCGTGCTGGAGGCCTGCAAGGCCTCTTCCCCCATGGTGTCCTATTATCTGGGCTATTTTTATGATCTGAACGGGGAAAAGGAGGCTGCCCTCTGCTCCTTTGAAAAGGCAGAGAGCCTTCCCCCCGATTACTGCTTTCCCAACAGGCTGGAGGAGATCGCGATCCTTAAGACCGCCATCCGCACCCTCCCCTGTGCGCCCATGGCCCACTATTACCTAGGTAATCTCTTCTATGACAAAAAGCAGTATGAGAAGGCAGCTGCCCATTGGGAACAGGCTGTGAGCCAAAAGGAAGCTCTGCCCATGGCCTTGCGCAACCTGTCCATTGCCTATTACAACAAGCAGCATGATCCACAAAAGGCTTTGGCTTCCCTCAAAAAGGCTCTGTCTCTGGATCCGGACTACCCCAGGCTTTTGCTGGAACATGACCAGCTCTGCGCAAAATGCCACATCCCCTTTGGGGAGAGGCTGCGCTTTCTGGAGCAGCGGCTGAAGCTTACTGCACAGAGGGACGATCTGTATCTGCGCTATATTACCCTCTTAAACTGTGCGGGCAGATGGGAAGAGGCCCTGGGCGCTCTCTGCACCCACCGGTTTCACCCCTGGGAAGGGGGAGAGGGCAAAGTCAGCGCCCAATACCGTTATGCCTTGATTAGCCTGGCTATACGGGCCCTTGCGCAAAATGAGGGCCAGACCGCCCTTGCCTTTTTGGAACGAAGCCTTACCTATCCCGAAAATCTGGGGGAGGGAAAGCTGCCAAATGTCCACGACAACCAGTCCCACTATTACATGGGGCTTGCCTTAGAGCAATTAGGGCAAAAAGAAAAAGCCGCCCACTATTGGCAGCTTGCAGCCTCTGGCTCCAGGAAGCCGGAGCCCGTTCTCTATTACAATGACCAGCCCTCCGATTATATCTTTTATCAGGGACTTGCGCAGATCCGCCTGGGAAATCCCACAGAGGCGGCCAGCTCCTTCCACATGCTCATCTCCTACGGAGAGCAGCATATCTTTGACCGGATTTCCTATGATTTCTTCGCCGTTTCCCTGCCGGAAATCGAAGTATATCAGGACGATCCCAAGCTTCGAAACACCCAGTACTGCAATTACCTAAGAGCCTTAGGAAGCCTTGGGCTGGCAGCCTTAGGAGAACAGGAAAAGAAAAAAGAGGCCTCCTCTCTCCTGCAGCAGATCCTGACACAAGAGGACGATCACCAGGGTGCCCTATCCCTCCTGCCGCTTTTAAGCTAAAAAAGAGGCAGGAGCTTATCTGCCCTCCTTGATCTCCTTAATGTTTTTCTCCAAAAGCCTTCTGGCAATCATAATCTGATGGCCGCAGCCTAAGCATTTTAAACGAAAATCAGCGCCCACGCGCAGCACCTCCCACTCTCTGCTGCCGCAGGGGTGCTGCTTTTTCAGCCTTAAAATATCTCCCACATTGATTTCCATCGCGAAACCTCCATCACAAATTTCCCACTGCAAAATCTTTTAAAACCCCGAAAAACTCCCTCAGCATATTGTTGGGAAGGGACAAGGGATAAGAACCCGCCGCCAGGCCCTCCGCCTGCTCATATCCCAGCTTTTCCGCAATTTTCACTGCTCGAAATACATGGAAATTATTGGTGACAATCACCACCCGGTCTCCTGCCCTGTCCAAAAGCTCCCCGGAAAATGCCAGATTTTCACGTGTGCTTTTGGATTCTGTCTCTAAAAGAATTCTCTCAGGGCGGATGCCTGCCTCCACCAAATAGCCGTACATCCCTTCCGCCTCGCTGACAGGCTCATTGCTTCCTTGGCCTCCCGACACGATCACCCGGGTTTGCGGATTCTCCTCCAGGTATTCCAAAGCCTGATCCAAACGTTTTTTCAGCAAGTAGCTGGGGCCGTCCTCCTTCCACTGGGCGCCGAGCACGATCAGGTAGTCCGCGCCATTTTGCCCATCACTGGAGAATCGGGATAAAATCATCCCCTCCACCAGAGCAAAAACCAGTATCCCTACAGCAAAAATAAAAACAGCCCCAAGCTTTAACCACATGGGCAGCCGCTCCAGCAGATTTCTTCTGGCAAGCACAAACGCTATGCCCCCAAAGAAAACTCCCAGCGCACCCCACACCAGAAAAAATCTGGTTCCATAATTTACAAACAGTCCCATTATCAGGCAGTACAAAAGGCACAATAAGCCCAGCACGCCAAAAATCACCGCAAATACACTCATGCCTCGTCTCTTTCTGCCGCGTTTTTCCAGATAAATCACTTTTTTACTTTTTTCCAAGGGGATCAAATGTTCTTTTTTTCTTCCCATAGCCTTCTTCTTTTGCTTACAATGCGGTTTCTTTTTTATCTTATCACACTCGGTGCCCAAGTCTCAATAGGCATATACTCTTGGTTTTCTTAATAATTTCTTAGTATTTGTTAAAATTTTTTGGCAGAATATGGGCTGAAAGCTGTATTCCACAATGGGCCTCCCTGCCCTTGCACAGAAACACCTGCCGGGTGTAAAATCAAAGAAAAAGGAGGGGCAGCCTATGATTTTGGAAACCAAACGCCTGTATCTGCGTGAGCTGACCCAGGCAGATTATAACGATCTATGCAAAATACTGCAGGATGCGGAGGTCATGTACGCCTATGAACATGCCTTTGACAGCGCAGAGGTACAGCAGTGGCTGGATCGGCAGCTTGCGCGCTACCGGGAATACGGCTTTGGGCTGTGGGCGGTTATTTTAAAAGACACACAGGAAATGATTGGTCAGTGCGGTCTGACCATGCAGGACTTAAACGGCAGGCAGGTTCTGGAAATCGGCTATCTGTTTCAGAAAGCATACTGGCACAAGGGGTATGCCACAGAGGCTGCCTGGGGCTGTAAGCAATACGCCTTTGAGGTACTGAAGGTGCCGGAGGTATTTTCCATTATCCGGGAAAATAATCTTCCCTCCCAAAATGTAGCACGGCGAAACGGCATGGTGGTGACAGATCATCTGGTGAAGCATTACTACGGCATGGATATGCCCCATCTGGTGTTCTCCATACAAAAATAATTTCAGAATAAGAGGTGATCTTCATGGATTTAAAGGAATCTATTGCAGAATTAAACAGGATCGTAGAAAAATATGACAATATTGTCTTTTTTGGCGGCGCAGGCGTTTCCACAGAAAGCGGCATCCCAGATTTCCGCAGCGTAGACGGTCTGTACCATCAGCAGTATGATTATCCCCCGGAAACCATTTTAAGCCACAGCTTCTATCGGGCGAATCCCCAGGAATTTTTCCGCTTTTACCGCAATAAGATGTTGTTTCCCAAGGCGCAGCCCAACGCCGCCCACAAAAAGCTGGCCCAGCTTGAGGCTCTTGGAAAGGTGCGGGCGGTAATCACCCAAAATATTGACGGCCTCCATCAGGCCGCAGGAAGCAAGGTGGTTTTGGAGCTCCACGGCTCCGTGCTTCGCAATTACTGTGAGCGGTGCAATGCCTTTTACGGACTGGACTATATTCTAAACAGCACAGGAGTGCCGAAATGTGAAAAATGCGGCGGTGCAGTAAAGCCCGATGTGGTGCTCTATGAGGAAAGCCTGAACCAGGCCACTTTAAATGCAGCTGTCAGCTACATCCATAATGCTCAGGTGCTGATCATAGGCGGCACTTCCCTGGCCGTATACCCCGCCGCCGGTCTCATCGATTATTTTCAGGGAGACAAGCTGGTGGTCATCAACAAATCCCCCACCCCCAGGGACGGTTCTGCTGACCTTTTGATCTCCGGTCCCATTGGAGAGGTCTTTGCAGGAATTTTATAAGGGGCTGGCAAAGGCCCCTTTTGTTAACCATCCTTTGTCACATCCACCGTAAGCCGGTGCAGCATAATGGTATTCTGCCAGCCTCCGTCTCCGTTGGTTCCCGTGTGGAAAATGCCGAAGCCGCTACGGTCGTCCGGACTGATTTTTCCCTCCAGACGCACCTGTCTTTCCCAGGCTTTCCCCGGCGGAATCTCACTCTCCGTAAACAGCTCTGCCGTAAGAACCTCTCCCCTTGCTTCCAGCAGGATATGACAGCCGGTGATAAAGCAGGAGGTATACACCTTTTCAGATATGGGTCTTGGAATTCCTCCTTCATATTTCACCAGAAACGCAGCCACTGCGTCCGCCGCCCGGGCAGTGCGCATCACGCGCAGTCCATAGCCGGAAAGGAGAGTTTCCTCCAGCTTCACGCATACATCCAGATACTGCCCGGCGCTTCCAAAGCCCTGGCCGCCGGTTTTCGCCGGGTCCAGCACCAGCTCCAGCCTCATATTGCTGCAGCGCTCCCGAAAGGCATACATAAGCTTTACCCCCTGAACCAAGGGATACAGGCCCTTTCCCTTACAGCCGTTTCCCAGCTCCCCATACCCCCAGGGCGCCGCCGGAAGCTCCCTCACCCATTTCCGCCATTCCTTCAGTTCCTCCTTTTTGGCAGGTTCGTAAAAATCATTGATCCAGCGGCCTTTTTGCAGCCTGGGCTGACGAACCTTGGGAAAAGCCGTAAAATCTGTTTCCAAATGACCATGCTTTGGTATCTGCTCCCAGGTTATGACCTGTTGCGCTGCCGCCGTTACAGGTTCCCCATAGCCGCTGCTGCTGCTTTTTGGCGTAACTCGAACAAGAAGCCTGCCGCCTATGTCATCCTCCACAGGCGTATAACCTAAGTCTCCGGCTCCCTGGCTGCTTTCCCGCACCAATATTTCCTCCCCGTCTCTTCTCACATACCATTCCACCAAAGAGCAGTCTTTTTCTTCTTTGTCCCTAAAGCTGTACTGCAGCCGAAAAACGCCCTTTTCATATTTGATCCAGGGCATCTGCTCCCATGCCGGGGGCTGTGTTCTGGCAGGCCTTGCCATGATAAGCGCCGCCGCCTCGAGGCCCTGCTTTGTGAGGGCGGTGAGCACCGCTCTCTGTTCTGTCTTATGGTGGTTGCTCCCTGTAATCACACAGCCGTTTTCCCCTTCCGGCCTTATTTCTGCCACAGAACCGCTTAGCCGAAAGGTCACGTCCCGGGCCTTACGCTTCGTTCCGTCAAAGAAAACCTCAAAGGCTTCCAGATATGCCTCCTGTCCCTTTTCCAGCGTCACTTCCTTCGTATCCAGCATAAGCTTTACGGGAATCCTTTCTTCTTTTTCCGGGGATAGCTGTCCTTTGGGATTCCAGCCGTCCTCTCCCCCAAGAAGATTCTGAATAGGAAAGGCCTTCAGGGCGTCCTTACCCTTCAGAGAAACCGTGTCTTTCCCCGGCGTTCCCACACAAAGGGGGACTCCCTCAAAGCTGTTTTCATATTCATAACATTTTAAAGAAGCCTCCGGATATCTGGTCCACTCCACGGACAGCCTGCGGCCTTCTTTAGAAGCAGGCTCCTTCCAATCCCTTTCATCTACAAAGCGGCAGCGGATGAGATAAACAGTCCCCTGTCCCTTCATAAAATATTGGTCCGCCTCTTCCCTGGCCCGGATTCCCCGGATACGGAAGAGACAGTCCAAAAAAACGCAGCCCGCCCCTTGGGTACAGGCCAGGGGCCGCCCTCCGTAAAAGTCAAAATCACATTCCAGGTACACCGCATTCCCGTTGAGAGCATCATCAGTGCTCTCAAAATGGCACCTATCGTACAGGCTTCTTTTTGCCCCACAGAAAGGATAGAGGTTAAGACGGCTTATGAATCTGCAGTTTTCCGCAAAAAAGCAGTCTCCCTCCACATCTCCAAGCTGGGCCTGCGTCACCGCCGAAGTCCTTTTTTTCCGGTTCTGGGACGGGTCTTTGGGATAGACCAAATCCACATTGCAGTAGTTTCCCACAGTCAGGTTTTTCAGATGGAGGCCGTCCCCCTCAAAGTGAAACATAGTATAATTTCCGATACAGCCGTGGGACTGCCCCTTGTCAGCAGCAATCACCACATCCATAGGATTTTGGGAAAGCCCTTCCAGAAAAAGCCACTGACACTTTACCTTTTTTTCATAGGGCAGCTTATCCCCGGGTTTTGCTGTACAAATCCGCTCATCCCCCGGCTCTGCGATCCAGTAAACCCCGGGAGCCAGATACACCGTCATGGGATTTTCCTGATTTCCGTCCTGCAGACGCCCTGAATCCAGAAGCTCTGTCAAATCTCGAAATAGGAAGGGGGAGCTCTCCGCCTGCTTTTGTGTCAGGCTGCAGTCCAGATATAAATGCCGCTCATCCAGCCTTATTTCCCGATCCTGAAATTTTATCTCCGAACCGGACAGCACAGTATTTCCTTTCATGCCTTTCTCCTGTCTTTTTCCTTTTTTCTGTTTATCCTTTCGTCCCTACCCCTTTACAGAACCGACCATCATCCCCTTTACAAAATACTTCTGTAAAAAAGGATACAGCACCAGAATGGGCACCGTAGCCACCACGATTGTGGCATATTTTATCGTCTCCGCCAAAAGCTCCGTATCTCTGTCTCCCATATTGGATAATCCGCTGCTTAGAATCAGTATCTGCCTGATCACAAGCTGTAAGGGCTCCTTGCTGTGATCGTCCAGATAAATCATGGCATTAAACCAGGAATTCCAATGTCCTACACCGTAATATAATACTAATACTGCCAAAGTGGGTTTTGTCAAGGGCACTACTATTTTGGTCAGGATTGTTTTGTGGCTCGCCCCGTCCAGCCGCGCAGACTCTTCTAAGCTGATATCCAGAGAGGCCATGGCTGTACGCAGAATAATCAGATTAAAGGTGCTGACTGCTCCCGGAAGCAGTAAGGCAAACCGAGTATTATATAAATGCAGACTTTGGATATTCAAAAATCCAGGCACCATCCCCCCGGAAAAATACATGGTAAACAAAATCAGCATGGTGATTACCTTTTTCCCCGGCACGTCCCGGC
>NZ_CEWDFQ010000019.1:0-17569 GCF_982438285.1 Acetatifactor sp.
GTGTGGCAGGAATAATAGGAATTGTAGCAGGAGCAGTGGCCGTGCTTGCAGTGATCGGATTTATCGCAGTATCGGTACTTCGAGTTGACGCTGCCAAGGCCCAGGAAATCGCTTTGAATCAGACTGGCGGGGGAGAAATCATTTCTCAGGAAATCAGCAGCGAGGGCCTTTGGAATGAATACAGCTATACCATTGTCAACGGCAACAGCTGGTATGATATTGAAATAAACGGCTTCGGTCAGATAACCGAGCTGGAGCAGTCCCTTGCTCCGGCCCGCTGACACAGGGAGAGGATAAGAAGGGGCTGTCTGGCAATAGACAGCCTCTTTCCTACATTTCGTTTATTGTTTCTGTTACGGACATATGCCGTATTCTTTCTGCCGGAGCATAAACGGCTGCCGCTGCGGCAGAAATCACAAACAGCAGGATCACTGCCAGGGAAGCTGCAGGCAGGCTCCAAGCCGCATAGGCAAAACGACTGGCAATGAGAAAATCATAGAGGAGCCTGTTCAGTGCCAGGCCGGCTGCGCAGCCTATTGCACAGCCCAAAAGGGCATAGGTAAACGCTTCGGCGGCAATCATTTTGAGGATCTGTCCTCCATCCATTCCCACCGCCCGCATTGCGCCGTATTGCCTTATCTTGGCGGAAACACTCATGGAAATACTGTTGACAATGTTCAACACCGTCACCAGGGCAATAATTGTTAAAAAGCTATATACACAGTATACAAATGCAAAATAAGTGCCGGCGGTGCTCTGGTCTCTCTTGTCCTGAAATCCATATTCGCTGCCTGCCGCGCTGCGGATAGCCTCCACATCCCCGTCTGTCACGTCATTTGCAGTCTGTATCATAAGAAGTGAATAGTCCGTCACTCCTGTTAAGCGGGCAAAGGTTTCTCTGGAAACAATCAGTGTAAGCCTGCCGTTTGTAAGGCCGTCGCTGCTGAAGGGATCATATTTCAAAAGCCCCGCAATCTCAAGCGTCTCATTTCCTATCCGGATGGTATCGCCCATTTTCCAGGAACTATTCTGATCCCAGGCTGCCAGCGCATAACTGCTGTCTCCATAGACCTTTGAGAGAGTGCTGCCTCTTTGTAGAAGGCCGTCCTTTTTTAGACAGTCCAAATCAAAATCATCGAAGGAAACCAGGTCAATGGAGCCGGAGACAACGGCGGCATCCATTCCCTCTGCGGGAACATCAAAGCAGCTTTGGCGGCCATAGACACGTTTTACGCCCTCCATACCCCGGATTGTGTCAGCCAATTCCCAGGGAATGGAATTGGTGCCGTCGCCGCTGGAAATATCAATGTGGGAGGCTGCGGCGGACTGGGGCATGAGATATCCCACAAAATCCACCAAAACAGAAAAACTGAAAAACAAAATAATGCTCAGGGCAAAGGAGCCGGTCATCAGAATCAGGTTTTTCTTTGCAGAAACAGCGTGGTGGACGCCCAGGGCTGTTTCAATCTTGAAAAAGCCTGTCTTTGCGCCATGACGTATGGCCCTGGCGCTTTGGACATTTCCGGAAACCGCTGTAATGGGAGAAACGCCTGCTGCTTTCCTGGCAGGAGACCTTGCGGCGATCAGCACGGCCAAAACGCCCGTCACAATACCGCTTACAAGCCCCAGGGCGCTTACGCCGAAAAGAGGAATATGGGAGAATTCTTCGCCTACAAGAAAACGAAGAGCGGCGCACAGCCCCCAGGTGGCAGTCATTCCAAGGGCGAGGCCGATGGGAACTGCCGTTTTGCACCAGTTTAGGGCTTCCAATCTCACAAAGCGGATGATCTGCTGTTTACTCATTCCGATACAGCGCATCATTCCGAAAAACTTTGTTTTCTGGGCCACGCTGCTGTTGATGCTGCTGGAAATCATCAATACGCCCGCAATCAGGATCAGTACAAATAATACCCCGGCAGTCAGCAAAAGGGACTGCCCCATTGCGCTGTCAAACAGCTCTCCCAGGGATAAGCTTCCGTGCTTTTGAAGCAGTCTTTCCTGCTCCATTCTGGCGCCCATCTCGGCCATGCTGAACACGGTGGTTACCATGAATACGGAAAGGATAATGCACAAAAGCGTCATCCGGTTCTGTCGCCTGTGTACCTTTGCGGAAATGGGAATCAGGTCAAGGTAGCTTTTCATTCGCGGCACCTCCCGAAATCTGTCAATACACCGTCGGACACTTGAAGGATCCGGTCTGCGGCCTGCGCGATGCTTCTGCTGTGTGTAATCATGATAATGGTCTGCTCATATTTTCTTGAGGCTTCCTTCAGCAAAGCAATCACCTCGCTGGTGTTGTGGGTGTCAAGATTACCGGTGGGCTCGTCGGCAAGAATCAGGGCGGGCCGTGTCATCAAAGCCCGGCCGATTGCCACGCGCTGCTGCTGGCCGCCGGAGAGCTGGCTGGGCAGATGGCTTCGTCTGTCTTGCAAATTCAGTATAGTAAGCAATTCCTCCAAATACTTTTTGTCCGGTTTCTGATAGTCAAGCAGTACCGGGAAGATGATGTTTTGTGCAACGGTCAATTCCGGAATCAGATGAAAGCTCTGAAAGATGAAGCCCATATTTCTGCGCCGGAATATGGTCAGGTTTCGCTCTTTCATGGCAAAAATATCCCTGCCGTCGATCAATACCTTGCCGGAAGTAGGGGTATCCAGCGCGCCGATCATATGAAGCAGCGTGCTTTTTCCGGAGCCGGACTCTCCCACAATGGCTGCAAATTCACCCTTGGGAACGGAAAAGGTAACCTCCTTCAATGCGTGTACGGCGGCTTCGCCGCTCCCATAGGTTTTTGAAACGTTTTTAACCTCTAATAAATTCATTGGGTTTTCCACCTCTTTCTGTCTTGCTGAAAAAAGCGTAACACGTTAATCCTACAGCAGCATGACATGCAGCCTACAATTTTGTAGGAATCAGGAAATTGATTGTAAAGGTGGTGCCCCGGCCCAATACACTGTCCACCTCGATGGTTCCGTTATGGGCTTCCACAATGGCCTTTGCCAGAGAAAGCCCCAGCCCGATCCCTTGTGTGTCTTTGGAAAAGCGGCTGCGGTAAAATCTTTTGAAAATGTGAGGTAAATCCTCCGGGTGGATGCCGCTTCCGCTGTCGCTTACTACAATTTGGACAAGAGATGCGTACTTTTGCCAGGTAATACGGATGGCATCCCCCTTCCCGGTATGGTCGAAGGCGTTTTTCAGGATATTGCCCACCGCTTCTTCAAGCCAGGCTCCATCGCACAACAGGGTAACCTTGTCACTGCCCAAAAAGGACAGAAGCTTTCCCTCCTGCCTTGCCTGATATGCAAAATGCCCTTCCAGCTGGCGCATCATCTCGGATACCTTTTCCTCTGTCTTTTCCAGTACCATGGTTCCGGCGTCCAGCTTTGTGATTTTCAAAAGGCTTTGCACAAGTGTATCTATCCGATCCAGCTCCTTTTCGGAAAGGTCCGCAAACTCCCTGACTGCTGGCGCATCCTCTGCCTCCTCCTGCATAATCCCATTATAGACGTTCAAGGCGGCCAACGGTGTTTTCAGCTGGTGGGAAATATCAGATATGGTATCCTTTAAAAAGCCCTTTGCCCTTTTCTCATTTTCTGCATGGGCGTTTAGGATGGAAGCCAGAGAATTGATCTCGTGGAACAAGCGATAAAGCTCCCCCTCGCAGTCACAGGAAATCCGTGCCTTATAATTTCCCGAAATGTATGCTTTGATTTGTGCTATGGCATGCTCTATGGTTTGGCTCTGATCTCTGAAATACAGGTACATGGCGGCCAGGATCAAAAGCTCCATGATCACACAAAAGACCATTATGCACCATGCTGCATTTTCCGGCTTCCATGCGGCAAAGGCTGCGGAGAGCAGGGTAAAGACTGCCATGGACAGCAGCACCAGGACAAAAAGACGCTTGATTTTTTCGTTTACCAATATTTTCATAACGCATTTTACCTCAATCCAAGGAATTCCATTTGTAGCCCATGCGTCGGACTGTCACGATATGTTTGGGATTTTTGGGATCATCCTCAATTTTCATCCGAAGTCTGCGGATATAGACCGTCAGGGTATTGCCGTCGATATAATTTTCATCGCAGTCCCAGAGCCTGCTCAAAATCTGTTCTGGTGAAAGAACAATGTCCGGGTTTTCCATAAACAGGCAAAGCAATTTATATTCACCTGCCGTTAAATCTACCGGCTTTCCGTTTTTAGAAACCTCTCCCTTTAGAAGCTGCACTTTGATACCATTACCGTTTAATTCCGTATCAGGCTGATTAAAGTGACCGCTTCTGCGAAGGAGAGCATTCACTCTGGATAAAAACACTGCCAGCTTAAAGGGCTTAGTGATATAATCGTCGCCGCCTATGTCAAGTCCCATGATGATGTCTGTTTCCTCGTCAGCCGCAGTGAGAAAGATAATGGGTACCTTGGATGTTCTACGGATTTTTCTGCACAATTCATAGCCGGAGCCGTCGGGAAGGGACACGTCCAGAATCACCAAATCATATTTCCCCTCAGGCCATAGAGCTTCTGCTTCCAGCATTGTCCTGGCAATGACAAGGTCGTACCCTTGCTTTTTGAGGGCAAAAGACAAGCCGTTGATCAAACTCAAATCATCCTCCACAAAGAAAATACGCTTCATTTCTTTGTCACCTCCAGCTCTATTATGGTTTGTTTTGACAAATAGCACAAGGCATAAAAGTAAGAATCTTGCAACTTTCCAAGAAGAGGCGTCTATGGTATACTGAATAACGCATATTAAAATTTGGCAGCAGGAGAGGATTTCAACATATGATAGGGTTAGGGACACTGGTAAATGCCGCCGCAATTATAGGCGGAGGCTTGATGGGACTTATTTTCAGAAAATTTCTGCAGAAAAGATATCAGGAGACCATTACCAAGGCAATCGGGTTTGCGGTGATGGTAATGGCGCTGGGGAGCGTTCTGTCTCAGATGCTGGTGGTAAACATACAGGCAGCGGAGGATAAGCTAAACGGGAGCCTGGATACCCAGGGCACTATGATGATGATTCTATCCCTTGCAGTGGGAGCGCTGCTTGGGGAATGGATGAATCTGGACCATTGGTTTGGAAGCTTCGGCGCATGGCTGCGGGATAAGACGGGCAATCAGCAGGATGGCGATTTTATAGATGCTTTTGTTTCGGCTTCCCTGACCGTATGTGTGGGGGCCATGGCTATCATAGGCGCCATTCAGGACGGCATAAGCGGCAGCCATGATACCTTGTATGCAAAAGCAGTCCTTGACCTGATCATAATCATGATGATGACGGCTTCTCTTGGGAAAGGGTGTATTTTCTCGGCAATACCGGTGACAGCTTTTCAGGGGGCCATTACCCTGCTTGCGAGAGTAGTGGCCCCCATTATGACCCAAAGGGCTGTGGGCAATCTTACTTTAGTGGGCAATGTGTTGATTTTGTGCGTGGGTGTAAACCTGATCTGGCCCAAAACCATACGGGTTGCCAACGTGCTGCCTGCCATTGTGGTAGCAGTGATATTTGCGATGCAGTGATTTATTCCATCCGCAGCCGCTCCACAATGCTGTGCCGTTCCAGATTGCGGAAGCAAAGATAGGGAATCAGCAGGGCAAAGAGCAGCAGAAGAGGTGTGCAGACCATCAAAGGCAGCAGGGTAAAACGAAAGGTGGTAAATCCCCCCTCCACCATGGCCCGGACCACAATTCCCACTGCCAGGGCGCTGATGAGATAGGAGGCGGCCAGGGTGAGCGCTGCGTAGTAGAGCCCTTCCGCAGTAAGCATCCGGCTTAGCTGGCGCTTGGTCATGCCTACGCTTTGAATCACGGCAAACTCACGCTTGCGGGAAAGAATGGCCGTCACCATGGAATTGACGAAGTTAAGCACGCCCACTAATGCGATGATGATGCTGATGGCGTTGCCCATCACAGCGGAGGAGCGGGTCTGTGCCTGATACTGACTGGCCATGGTCTGGCGGGACGCCACAGGCAGGCTGGGGTCGGTGTCAGCCATATAGTCATCCAGGAACGCCTGCACCCTGTGGATGTGGGCGTCATCCACATTGAGGAACAGCTTGCGCAGGGTGTGATCCGGCCACTGCTGGCGGAATGTGTCGGTGGGGATGATAAAGCTCAGGCTGAATTTGTCGCCCCCGCCCTGCTGCACGGTCAGCTGAGTCACCGGGTTTAAGGGGTAGACCACCGCCATCACGGTGTATGTGCGTCCGTTCAGTTCCACCGTGCTTCCCACAGAGGGTGTAGGCAGCACCGGGTACTCTGCGCCCAATTCCACGCTGGGGCCCACGGCCAGCACATAGTTTCCGCTGGCAAATTCGGCGGCGTCAAAGCTGCCTTCCAGCACATACTGGTCTTGGGTGATGGCATCCAGGGGAATCCCATCCAGGCCATACAGGATAGCAGAGCCATCCCCGGCCTCCAGGGCGCTGCGCAGCGCCTGGGCCCCCTGTGGATCGTAGCTTTCCCAGTCTGTCAGCTTATCCTCGGTGTAGAAGGCTGCCACATTTTGCAGCGTACCCGCATCCATCTGCCACTGAATCTGAGCCGAGTACAGGCGGCCGGAAGCCTCCACCCCCTCTTTGCTTTCCAGCTGGGAAACCAAGGCGTCTGTCAGGGTGGTGCCGTGGGGATCATAGTTGTTGATATAGTCTTCGCTGGTGGCGTCAGACAGCTCGAAGTCCGCCAGAATCAAAGCAGCCAGATACTTTTCCATGTCAAAGGCTGCATTTTTTGCGTAGAAGCAGCTTAAAAGCACCAGTCCCAGAGTCAGGGAGCAGATTACGGTAACGGTGCGTTTTTTGTTGCGCCATAGATTGGCCCAGGCCATGGCAGGTAAGGATGCGGTGCCAAGATGCCTTTTTTGTTTTTTCTTGCTGCTGGTGTCTGCGTCGCTCATGCGCAGCGCCTCTATGGGCGAGACCTTGCCCGCAAGTCTTGCGGGACGCAGGCAGGAGATCAGCACCGTTGCCCATGCAAAAAGGGCGGAGCCCACAAAAATAACAGGACTGGCAGATACCACAGCCTTTCCCTCCATGGCGCCCATAAACACAGGAACCAGCACAAACCCTGACAGCCAGCCCAGAATCAGGCCTATGGGGATGCCCAGAATACACAGTCGGTTTGCCTGGCCGTAAACCAGCTTTCTGATCTGCTTAGTAGTAGTGCCAAGGGTTTTTAACCTGCCGTAAAACTGCACGTCGGCGGTGACGCTGATCTGGAAAATATTATAGATGATCAGGTAGCCTGCCACAAATACCAGCACCATGCCCAGATACATGGGCAGACTCTCCTGAGCAGCCATGGCTCCCATTTCCGGGGAGTAGGCCAGGTTGACGCTGTATTCCAGATGGGAAAGACCGGCGTCTGCCAGGATGCGGTCCATGCTTCCTTCAATGTCCTGATCCGTCAAAAGGCTTACCTGTATCATGTACAGACCAAGAATCTGATTCTCGTCAGAGGACAGGACGCCTCCTGTCATTTCATCGGCATAGGCCCGGCTGACCCAGGCCATGGAAGCATAGCTGGATCGGTTGCCCTCCCAGAAGCCGCAGAGGGTGAAGCTTGTGGTGGTTACTTCATCTCTGCTTAAGTCCTTTCTCCAGGAAAGGGTGACGGTCTGCCCCAGCTCATGAGGGATGCCCAGCCTGTCAAGGACAAGAGTGTCCAGGGCGATTTCGTCTGCCGTCTCCGGAAGCCGTCCGGTGGAAGGGTAGGCGAAGGAATGTCTGGCATAGCTTTCGTCCGCCCAGCGGATTTCCACTGACTGTCCGGTCAGGGCGTCATTTTCTGCCAGGCCCAGCACAATGCTCTGGCCGATTTCGGCCACCTGGGGGCAGGAGGCGATGGTGTCCGCCTGCGCTTCTGTCAGCCCCCGGATGGAAGCCTGGGCGTCGTATCCGGTCTGGCGGAAGGTCATCTCCACCAGATTGCGGCTTAAGCTCTGGGTGAGGGTGAACAGGGTGGAGAACATCATAGTGGTCAGCATAATTGCCAGAACGGCTACCACATTCCGGCCCCGGTTTGTCCGAAACATTCGTGTGGTGAGTACCGGGATGGGGCGAAATATTTTTTCCTTTTTCATGACGATACCTCCTTACTGCATCACAATCTGTCCGTCTTCAATGCGGATCACCCGGTCGGCCATAGCGGCTATTTCGGGATTGTGGGTGATCATTACGATGGTCTGGTCAAATTCCTGGCTGGTCATTTTTAACAGGCCGATTACATCGTCGCTGGTTTTGGAATCCAGATTTCCCGTAGGTTCGTCGGCCAGGATAATGGACGGCTTGGAGGCAAGGGCACGGGCAATGGCTACCCGCTGCTGCTGGCCGCCGGAGAGGCTGCCGGGCAGGCTCTCCAGCTTCTTTTCCAGCCCTAAAAGACTTACGATCTGGAGAATAAACTTTTTGTCCGGCTTTCGTCCGTCCAAAGAGATGGGGAAAATGATGTTCTCCCAAACGTTTAACACCGGCACAAGATTGTAATTCTGGAACACAAAGCCGATCTGCTTGCGGCGAAAGATGGTAGCCTGTTCACTGTTAAGGCTTGCCAGCTGTGTATTCCCTACTTTTATGCTCCCGGCGCTTGGCGTATCCAGGCCGCCCAGCATATTTAACAGAGTGGATTTGCCGGAGCCGGAGGTGCCGATGATG
This sequence comes from Acetatifactor sp., assembly GCF_982438285.1. Taxonomy (NCBI): domain Bacteria; kingdom Bacillati; phylum Bacillota; class Clostridia; order Lachnospirales; family Lachnospiraceae; genus Acetatifactor; species Acetatifactor sp. The sequence continues at coordinate 8,652 of NZ_CEWDFQ010000019.1, forward strand.
GCCGTAAATTTGCCGCGCTCAATGTCCAGATCTACGCCGTCCAGAGCGCGGACCTGGGTTTCTCCACTGCCATAATATTTTTTCAGCCCGCGGGCCTGCAGAATGATTTCTCTTGTCATGATCCTATCCTCCTGTTTTTGCATCAATGATATTGCAAGATGTTTCTTTAAAAACAGGATAGCATGGCAATGTTACAGTAAAGGCACTGCAAAGGTACATTTTTGTAACATTGGGCAAAGAGGGGGCTTTCCTACTCCCTTGTGCCAAGCCGCATCTGAATGGTTCCTTTGGTGACAAAATGCAGGCATGTCAAAGGCGTGGCTGCTGCCAGCAATAGAATCACGGGCAGGGCAATCCACAGAGGCGTCAGGGTAAAGGTGTATACCGCAGCCCAGGAAAGCTGGGCGATGACCCCTGGCATGACCACTTTGGCAAACAACGCCGTCACCGGCAGCAGTACCAGGGCCATCAGGGCGGCGTAGAACACCCCTTCCAGCAGCAACAGCTGCCTGAGCTGCGAAATTGTCATGCCCAGGCTTTGATAGACCGCAAACTCTTTTCTGCGGCTTGCCGCTTTGGCAATCAGCAGGTTCAGGAAATTTAACAAAGCAATTCCCATCAGCACCAGGCCCACAATGAGGGGAACCAAAACGGTGTTCAGGCGGGCATTGCGGAAATTCTCCTGGTATTCGCTGCGCAGGGTGATGCTTATGCCCCGGTTCAGACCCTGTTCAAAGGCAGTCAGATAGGATTCAAAGGAAGCCTGCCTGCTGTGGTCGATATTTACGGCCAGCTGGCGGTAACCCTGCTCCGGGTAAAGGGTACAAAAGGTATCCAGGGGCAGGAGATAGAAAAGGGCAAAGGCTGCCTCTGTACTGTTGGAGCCGCAAAGATAAGAGGTATCGTGCATGATGGACCCCATCACTTGGAAGGTGCGGTCCTCCAGCTTTAGCGTTTCTCCGGCGGCCAGACAGGAGACGCCCTCGTAGTAGGCGCCGCCTGCAATCACATAGTCTCCGCTCAAAAAGGCCTCCTTGTCAAAACAGCCGCTGGTAAAGGGGCAGTTTTCCAGCACATAATCCAGATAATCCCCCTCTATGCCGATCACAACGGCAGTGTAGGCTCCGCTTTCCGTAATACGGTCCAGCCCGGCGATCCAGTTGGGGAAGGCTGCCTGCGTGTCACGAAGGGTCATGGTTTCATCGTAGGGCTGATCGTAGTAAGCTGCTATGCGCTGTTGCAGCTCTTTTGAGGCAGTCAGGGGAATTTCCCTGGTTTTCAGGGCGCTGACAGAGGTGACCTCAGGCCTTTGGCGGATATCCTCCACCATTTCCTCTGTAATGGCCTGGCTGTTTTGGTTGTACTGCTGTATGGACATGGCAGCCGACCCGTCGGCAATGGAATAATCCCAGGGTGACATGGCGGCCAGATATAAATCCTCCTGCAGGCTGACATACTGCATCCACACAGAGGTGAGAAGCAAAATGGATAAAAGCATAATAACCACCGAAAAGACAGTGGAGCCTTTGCTGCAGCCCAGGGTGCGGAGGGCAAGCCGGGGCAGAGTGACCAGCCCGTGGCCTTTAGGGTGTCTGCGCCTTTTCAAGGGCGCGCTGTCACGCAGGGTCTGGGCCGGGGTCATGGAGGCTAACCGGAGCGTGGGCAGAAGATAGGAAAGCAACACAGTGCCTAAGGTACAAAGCAAAGCGCCTGCAAAGGGGGGCCAGTTCAGAAAATAAAGGCTAGGGTTTTGCTCCATGCCTGTGATAATCCTGCCAGTGACAGCCAGATTCAGAAGAAAGCCAAGGAAAAATCCAGGAAGCAGGCTAAGAAAAGTGACGGCAAGGCCCTTTTCCAGAAGATAGCGCCTGATCTGGCGGGGCGTCATGCCCTGAGCCTTCAGCCCGGCAAAAAAGGTCCGGTCCTGCTTTGCAGCTACGTGGATGATTGCCATAAATCATGAAAAAACCGCATACCAGCACCAGCGCCGCAGGTGTGTAAAAACGCTTGGACTGGTAAAAGGCCTGTTCTTTCCGGGCCTCATTGTAGGCCAGGTTGGTGGTATAGGAAATTTCAGGCAGCCCCTGATCTGCCAGCATCTGGGCAGCCTGCTGCTCCAAGTTACGGGGCTGATGCAGTGTGACGCCCAGAGTGATATTTGGGGAGCTTTCGTCGTTATAGCCGGGAACCAGCTTGGCAGCTGTCTCTGGGCTGATCCAGGCGCAGGCCTCGGAAAAGTTGGTCGGGCTGCTCCACCAGCCGCACAGGGTAAATTCGTCTGTGTGGACACTGCCCTGGGGGTCCGTCCACTGCAGCGTGACAGGTGCGCCGATTTCATATAAAACCCCCAGCGAACCCATGGTGAATTCATCCAATGCGATCTCCCCCGGCTTTTCCGGCAGACGGCCGGTGGTGGGCAGCGACAGCACCGTCTGGGCATAGTCTCTGTCGGTCACCGCAAGCTTTACGGATCTCTGGCCTATCATAGGGTCCGACAGGCTGCCTATGGTGTTTAGCTGCACGGCGCTTTTTACGTTCCCATGCTGGGACAGAAGATCGGCCTGATGCTGTGTGAGCCCGGTGTAGAGAATATGGCTGGTGGAGCCGTAGGTGTATTGGTAGTTTAGCAGAAAGCCATTTTCAACTGCATTGCCCAGCAAAAAGACAAAGGTATACAGGCCTGTAACCAACGCTGCGGCCAGAATCAAAATGAGGTTTTTTATCCGGTGAAACCGAAAATCCCGTTTTACCAGTGTGCGGCAGATTTTCAGATTGTTATTTGCAAGCATATCAGACCCTCCCTATCCGCAGATGCGGCCGTCCTCGATGCGGACGACCCGGTGGGCCATCTGGGCCAGCTCCAGGTTGTGGGTGATCATCACCAGCGTCTGGTGGTAGGTTTCCACCGACAGCCGCAAAAGACCCAGCACGTTCTGGCCGGTCTTAGAGTCCAGATTTCCGGTGGGCTCATCAGCAAGCAAAATGGCTGGTTTTCCGATCAGCGCCCGGGCAATGGCAGCCCGCTGCTGCCCGCCGCCGGAAAGCTCTCCAGGGTAGGCGTCCAGCCGTTCTTCTAAATGGAGCATATGGACGATCTCGGTAAAAAATGCCGGGTCGGGGGTGCTGCCTGCCAGACTTAAGGGAAACAGAATATTCTCCTTTATGGTCAGGGTGGGAACCAGATTGAAATTTTGGTATACAAAGCCCACCTTGCTGCGGCGGAACACTGCCAGCTCCTTTTCCTTTAAGCCGCGCAGGTTCACACCGTCTACGATGATCTCGCCCTGATCGGGAGTGTCCATGCCGCCGATCATATTTAACAGTGTTGTCTTTCCAGAGCCGGAGGCCCCGATGATAGCAGTAAATTTGCCCTTTTCAAGGCATAAGTCGATGCCGTCTAAGGCCTTGACCTGGGTCTGCCCCTTCCCGAAGTATTTTTTCAGATTATGTACGGTTACAATGTCCATTGGATGATTCCTCGCTTACAAGATAATAGGTAATTGTGAAACTCGCTGACGAAATCACGAACCTGGTCGTAATAACCAAAAACGGGTTCCGAAGCAGTGGCTAGTCACCCTTATTTTGGTTATTACGCCTGGTTTCTGATCCCAAGGAGCGAGTTTCACAATTCCTTAGCTTAAAAGATAAACGGAAAAGGTGGTTCCTTGACCAACCTTTGATTTTACACTGATATATCCCTTCTGCCTTGTGATAATCCCGTTTGCCAGATACAGCCCCAGTCCTACGCCTTCCTGTGCGGCGGCCTGGGGCGCCCGGTAAAAACGCTGGAAAATATGGTTATACTGCTCCTTGGGGATACCTATGCCGGTGTCGGTGATGTCCACCCGGGTGTAGAACTGCCAGGGAAGCACGGACACTGAGACCCTGCCGCCGCAGGCAGTGTACTTTATGGCATTGTCCAGAATGTTGCCTAAAGCCTCCGCCGTCCACTTGGGATCGTGACAAACGGTAATGGCGCTGTCGCAGTCTGCAGTGAGCAGAATGTCCTTTTCTTCCGCCTTGGCCCACACTGTGCTCATGGCCTGGGCGATGGTATCGGACAGAGGCGCTTCCTTCATGTGAAGGGTGAAGGTGCCCGTCTCCAGCCGGGACATTTTGATCAGAGACTGCATGAGAAAATCCAGCTTGTCGATCTGCTCCTCCATGGTGCCCAGAAACTGGGCCTGTTTCTCCGGGGGCAGCTGGTGCTTTTGCAAAATACCGGTAAACATTTTGATATTGGCGATGGGAGTCTTGACCTGGTGGGAGATATCGCTGACCAGTCCCTGGATGGTCTCCTTGTCCCGCAGGCTCTGGCGCTTGCCCTCGCTCATAATGTCGAAATACTGCATCAGCTTGCCCTGTACCTTGGCGGTGAGACTGTCCTCATAAGGCTGATAGCCCTCCGGCTGGCGGCCTGACATCAGGGCGTCCAGGGTTTCACACAGATCATCTGCAAACAGGCTTACCTGACGGCGTTGATACCATGCCCAGAGGCCCACTACAGCATAAATGGCGCCGCACAAAGCTAAGATGGCCCAGCGCACCGCCGCCAGGGGGACGGTCTCCCACAAAAGCCATAACAAGGCGGCAAACAGCGCCGCCGACAAAAGAACCATGCCAAAGCCCATAATGGTCATGCTGCGATGCTTCATTTGGAACCTCCTGTCCAGAGATACCCCATTCCCCGCACCGTTTTGATGTAGGTATGGGCATCATCTTCAATTTTGGTGCGCAGACGGTTCATGGTGACGGTGAGCGTGTGGTCGTCGATAAAGTTTCCTGCATTGTCCCACAGGCGGTCCAGTAAAACCTGCCGGGTCAGGATGCGGCCGGCATGATCGGTCAAAAGCTTCAGCAGCTTGTATTCATTCGGGGTGATGACCAGGGTTTCACTGCCTCGTTTGGCGGTGAGAGCAGAAAAGTCCAGGGATAAATAGCCATCGCTCCAGCAGTCTGCCCCGGGCTTTTTGGGCTGTCCTGCGCGGCGCATAGCCACCTGAATCCGTTTGAGCAAAATCTGCATATGGAAGGGCTTTGTCACATAGTCCTCCGCCCCCATATCGAAACCATTCAACACATCCTCATCCAGATCGTTGGCAGTCAGAAAAATAACCGGCAGCTCGGGCCTTTGGGTCTTGATTTCCCTACAGAGCGCAAAACCATTGCCATCAGGAAGATTTACATCCAAAAGCACCAGCCCGGGCTGGTGTTTTGCAAGGAAATAGCGTGCCTTGGCACAGTTATATGCAGGCAGGGAAGCATAGCCCGCCGCATCTAATTCAAAACAAAGACCTGTGCTCAGCGCCAGATCATCCTCCACAACAAGAATTTGTTCCATACTAATCTCCATCCCATATTTGAAAGTGTGCCGAGCTAAGTATATCAAATATCGGGAGAGCAGGGAAGATATCTTTGTGAGATTCCCAAAGTAAAGGTTGTGAGCGGATAAAAGAACGGATATAATAAAATGGAAACGTACAGAAGACCTGTTCCCGGAAGGAAGGTGGTAGATTGGATAATCTTACACGTGCGCAGCGGCACAAAAATATGCAGAATATTAAATCAAAGGATACTGCTATTGAGGTGCTTTTGCGGAAAGCCTTATGGAAAAAGGGAATCCGTTATAGAAAAAATTTTCAGGCTCTGCCGGGAAAGCCTGACATTGCAATCACAAAATATAAAATCGCCATTTTCTGTGACGGGGAATTTTTTCACGGAAGGAATTGGGAGGTTTTAAAGCCAAGGCTGGAAAAAAGCAATAACAGCCAGTACTGGATCAGCAAAATATCAAAAAACAGAGAACGGGATGACCAGGTAAATAAACAATTATTGTTCAGAGGCTGGACGGTAATCAGATTTTGGGGAAACGATATAAAGAAGCACACAGAGGAGTGCATTCAGGTTGTGGAGGAGGCTATTTTTGATCAGAAGCTTTTAGAGATCGAAGCATCCGAGAAAAAGCGAAAGGAAATGGGACAAAAGGCATGAAAGCATATTTGACCAAACCGCCTATGGGCTGGAACAGCTGGGACTGCTATGGGGCAAGCGTAACGGAGGAAGAGGTGCGGCGCAATGCAGAATATATGGCGGCAAATCTAAAGCAGTTCGGGTGGGAGTATGTGGTTGTGGACATTCAGTGGTATGAGCCAAATGCCGCAGGAGCGGACTACAACAAGAATGCAGAGCTTATCATGGATGAATATGCAAGGCTGCTTCCCGCCCCCAACCGTTTTTGGTCGGCCGAAGGCGGCAGAGGCTTTCAGCCTCTTGCAGACTTTGTGCACAGTCTCGGGCTGAAATTCGGAATACATATTTTAAGAGGCATTCCCAGACAGGCAGTGCGGCAAAACAGCCGAATCCTGGGTACCACGCACACTGCGGCGGAAATTGCCGATCTGGGCAGTGTGTGCCTGTGGAATGACGATATGTGCGGTGTGGACATGACTAGAGACGGAGCCCAGGCCTATTATGATTCTATCGTTTCCCTGTACGCCAGCTGGGGAGTTGATTTCATAAAGGCGGACGATATGGCAAGGCCATACCATAAGGCGGAAATAGAAGCCTTGCAAAGGGCCATACAAAACAGCGGCAGGCAGATGCTTCTCTCACTGTCTCCGGGAGAAGCCCCCTTGAAGGAGGCCCTTCATCTGCACGAGAATGCGCATATGTGGCGGATGACCGACGATTTTTGGGACAGCTGGGAACAGCTTAGGAAAATGTTTGATTATTGCAGGGACTGGTTTGCGTATGTGGGACGGGGAGGCTTTCCGGACTGTGATATGCTGCCCTTGGGAAGAATCGGAATCCGTTCCCATGGGGGCGATCGGAGAACCCGCTTTACCAAAGAGGAGCAGAAGGTACTGTTTACGCTGTGGTGTATGTTCCGGTCACCGCTTATGTTTGGCGGCGACATGACAGATAACGATGCGTTTACCCTATCCCTGATGCAAAACGAGACGCTGATCAAAATTAATCAGCAGGGCCATGCGGGCAGAGAGGTTTACAGAAGGGGAAATGAAATCGTGTGGGTGGCAAATGGGTGTGACGGTGAAACCTATGTGGCCCAGTTTAATGTGGGAGAAGAGCCTCTTACTGCCGCAACGGACCTGGCCTTTGTGGGGATTGGTTCCGGTGCGGCAATCAGAGAGGTCTGGGAAGACCGGGCGGCAGAGCCTGACGAAGAGAATGTGCTTCGCTCGGCTCTTATGCCCCATAGTGTAAAGCTGTTTGAGATAAAGCCCTTTTGAAAGGGAGGCTATACCCTGGCCATTCCGTCCACGCTGAGCACAACGCCGGTAATGTAGGAGGCCTCATCGGAGGCCAAAAAGACAAAGGCATTTGCGATATCCTCGGGCTGTCCAAGGCGGCCCAGAGGAATCTGCTTTATCATAGGCTCAATCACTTCTTTTGGAACCGCTTTCATCATGTCGGTTTCGGTAATGCCGGGAGCCACCGCATTAACCCGGATTCCTTTGGGGCCAAGCTCTCTAGCCAGGGAGAGGGTGAAACCGTTGACGGCAAATTTGGAAGAGGGATAGGCTATGCCGCCTGGCTGGCCGGAAATACTGACCATGGAGGACGTGGAAAGAATTACGCCGCTTTTGCGGGAAACCATGTAGGGCACGGCTGCTAAAGAGGCGTTGAATACGCCCTTTAGATTCAGGTCCATTACCTTGTCGAAAATCTCCTCAGTGTAATCTGTAAAAGGGGTGCTGTCGGAAATACCGGCGTTGTTTACCAGAATATCAATACAGCCGTATCTGGCGTTTATCGCTCCAAAGACTTCCCGCACAGCTTCCAGGCTTGCCAGATTCGGACTGATTCCGTCCACAACAGCGTCGGGATACTTTTCCCGCAGTCGTTCTACCGCCCGGTCTGCAGACGCCTGGGTGCTGGCGGCAAGAATAACCACAGCCCCCTCCTGTAGAAACCTCTCTGCGGTGGCAAAGCCGATTCCACGGCTTCCTCCGGTGATGATGGCAACCTTACTTTTCAATCTCATGTAGATGTCCTCCTTATTTTTATAAAGATATTGAGGCCAAAAGGGCTTGGCCATAAATGGTTGGAATTGTTAGGGAAGCGTCTGCCCTGCGGCAGGCTTTCATTCTTCTTAGCTTCAAAGTTATATTTATAGTATATCAGATTCTGCCCCGGATGTCATTTGGAGTATTCTGTAGGAATTTGTGAATTTTTCTGGAAATTTGTTTAGGCCTATGCTATACTTGGTGCATACAAAAGATAAAGGATCGCCGCATGCGGCTGATCAGACGAAGGGGCGCCTTTCTCCGCAGATGGGGAAGGGCGTTTCTTTTCAGGAAGCTGCCGGAATCAGCCTGCAGATGGAGGGAGTCTGTATGACCACAAGACAACAGGTATTGGCCTATGGCCTCACTTTTCCTGAGACCTATGTGGATAAGCCTTTTCACGATGATAACTGGGTGCTGGTGCGCTGTCGGAAAAATAAAAAAGCCTTTCTGTGGACTTATGTGTATGGAGGACAGCTGCGGGTTAATGTGAAGGTGGACCCCCAGTGGAGGGATTTCTGGAGACAGATATACCCATCGGTGATCCCGGGATATCATCAAAACAAGGAGCACTGGAACACTTTGATCTTGGACGGCACCATACCCGAGAAGGACATAAAGCGGATGATTGGGGAGAGCTATGATCTGGTATCGGGAAAGCATCGGAAAACCGGGAAAAGGAAATAGGAGGGCAGGGATGCAGATATACGATATTTCACAGGAGGTATTTGGAAGCCGGGTTTATCCAGGAGATCCGTCGCCTGCAAGGGAAAGCCTTTTATCCATGGAAAAGGGAGACGCCTGTAATCTTACGGCATTTTCCATGTGCGCCCACAACGGCACCCATGTGGACGCCCCCTACCATTTCTGCCCGGAGGGACCGACCATTGA
>NZ_CEWDFQ010000020.1:0-17242 GCF_982438285.1 Acetatifactor sp.
ATAAAATTGTTATTGGTCCTCCGCAGTATTCTGGCGACATAAGCAAAAGAGAAGAACTTGCAAAAATCCTCTTTGAGCATGGAATTACAGAAAACTTTCCCGGTGTATTTCATGGCGGTCCCCCTTGCCAGTCATTTAGTATTGCCGCTAATCAGCGATTTAGCAAAGATGACGACAACTTCAAACGCAAAGGATTTGATGACGAAGAAAAAGGCACTTTGATTTTTGACTATATTTGGTTTATTAAAAAATTCCGTCCCGTCGCTTTTCTGATTGAAAACGTTGCAGGAATTATGGAATGCGATAATGATGGTAGGATAAAAAAAGCATTAGATGATTTAGCATCGGATGGATATACAATTACCGAACCTCGGGTATTGAATGCTGCAAACTATGGTGTACCTCAGAATCGCATGAGATGGATTGTTGCAGGAACAAGAAAAAACACAAAAATTGTTCTACCAGAGCCGACGGCTACAGTTACACCATGCGGTTCGGTATTCTTACGTTCAACAGAAAACGCAAAAAATCATGTTACACGAAAACATACTGCCGAGTCTATCTGTAGATATATGAAGTTGCCTTATGGCGGTCGGGATAAACTCGGAAGAGGAGACAGATTGGATCCTCGGCTACCATCTAAAACTGTAATTGCTGGAGGAACAAAAGGCGGCGGGCGCTCTCATTTACATCCTTTTGTACCACGGACGTTATCGGTTCGCGAATGTGCAAGGCTACAAACTTTCCCCGATGATTATATTTTTACCGGGTCAAATGCACGGCAATTTACCCAAGTAGGAAATGCTGTGCCTCCATTACTTGCTTATAAATTGGCACTGGCTATTAAACACTCGGTATTCGCATTACCTCAAAAAGAAGAATTACCAACGGAGTGAGTTAGCCCCCGTGGTACACAGCCAATTTTCTCAAAATTGATAAAGGGTTTGGGGTGTTCCCCAACAAGAAAGCGCGCGAGTGGATACCTCCGTGCCCTGCTTGCAAGATATGAAAATCGCAGTGTGTATATACACCTGCTGTGCTTGCTATTCTCCGCTTCCCCATAATAGCAAGCGCCATTTTCAAGTGGAAATTGGCGGCAACCGCCGCCTTGGCTGCCAAAAAGCGAAACGGGCGGGCGCTGTCGATGGCGGCGTGAGCCGTTCATCTTGACCATTGACGGCGGCCGGCTGTTTCGCTATGCGTAGGTTTTGAATTGAATTGAACGAAAGAAAAGGAGGCGCAGCCTAATGAGCAAAAAGGGTAACGATGATGAAATCATTGAGCTGACCGAGGACGAGCTTTCCGAGATTCTAGGGGACGATGATTTTGACAATGAGGGCGAATTTGACGAAATCCCAACTTTCCAATTTTCCAATTCAGACCCTTACGCCAAAGTTGCGCCCCGATCCGAGGATGCGCCTAAGCGTGATTTTTCCTTTGATGAAAATGGAAATATCATGGTTAAGAACCCATCGGCGTTTTGGCTTCCTGATGTAAAAATCGTAGAGGTTATCGGCGGTACGGAATACACAGTGACCGGCAGTTATGATGGTGAGGAAAGGCTCAACCGAAAGCTCAACCGCATAATGGAACAGAACGCTGCCGATGATGAAAATGATATCACGGAGGGTGGCGAATGACAAACGGCACCTATCTTGATATAACCCCAAAATCCAATCCTGTTCAGACAGTTGCCCCTACCGACAAGGAGGCTAATGATATGTTAAGGGCAACAGAAAAAATTATCGCATTGTATTGCAGACTTTCACAGGAGGATGCGCTAAAAGGGGAGAGTAACTCCATAACCAATCAAAGGCGTATCCTCGAAGCATACGCCCGTGAGCACCGCTTCACAAATCTCTCGTTTTTTGTGGACGATGGATATAGTGGGACCGATTTCAACCGTCCCGGCATACAGAAATTGCTGGCGGAAGTGGAGGCAGACAGGGTGTCCACTATCATTGTCAAAGACCTAAGTCGCTTTTCACGAAACTCCGCTATGGCGGGTATGCTTATCAACTTCACCTTTGCCGAGCACGGCGTCCGCTTCATTGCCATCAATGACAACTACGACACGATCGATCCCAACGGCATCGACAACGATTTTGCTGGAATCCGGAACTGGTTCAACGAGTTTTATGCGCGGGATACCAGCCGCAAAATCCGTGCGGTCAACAAGGCAAAGGGTGAGCGTGGCGAACGGCTGACAACGAATGTCCCGTATGGATACAAAAAGAATCCCGATGACCCAAAGAAGTGGATTGTGGACGAGGAAGCGGCACGGATTGTCAAAAAGATTTTTGCGCTCTGCATGGATGGCAAAGGGCCGAGCCAAATTGCCACACAGCTTGAAAATGAGCAGATACTCAACCCCACTGCCTACAAACAACGGCAGGGGCGCAAAACACCACATCAGACACCAGAGAACGAGTACCGCTGGCATGAAAGCACAGTTGCCTATATTTTCGAATACAGGGAATATACCGGCTGCACGGTCAATTTCAAGACCTACACCAACTCCATTTGACAAGAAGCAGCGGGACAATTCAGAAGAAAACAGGAAGGTTTTTGAAAACACCCATCCGGCGATCATTCCTCTTGAAGTGTTTGATAAGGTGCAGGAAATCCGGCAGCAGCGCCACCGCAGAACGGCAACGGGCAAGAGCAATATGTTCTCCGGTCTCGTGTTCTGTAATGACTGTAAACAGAAACTGTACTACTCTACCACAAGCTACTTTGAAAAGCGGCAGGACTTCTTTATTTGTTCCACTCATCGGGCAAACAAGGACAAGTGCAGTGGACACTACATCCGCGCCGTTGTGCTGGAACAGCAGGTCTGGAAACACATCCAGGAAGTTATCTCGGTAGTCACCCGCTACGAGGCTTACTTCCGTGCAGAGATGGAACAGAGGCTCCGTGTCCAGAGTGAAGAAACGATATGGATACATAAAAAGCGGTTAGCGCAGGCTGAGAAACGCATCAGCGAGTTAGACCGCCTTTTCATCCGTATTTACGAGGATAATGTAGCTGGACGGCTCGATGACGAGAAATTTGCCATGATGAGCACGAACTACACCCAGGAGCAAGCCGACCTCAAAATAGAGGTCAAAAGTCTGCAACAGGAAATTCAGGAACAGGAACGACAGGCAGAGAACTTAGGGCAGTTCATCCACCGGGTACACAAAAACAGCACACTCACGGAGCTGACCCCATATGCTCTCAGAGAGCTTGTGAAAGCGATTTATGTGGAGGCAACGGATAAGTCCAGTGGGAAAAGAAAGCAGAAGATTCACATCTCGTATGACCTTATCGGCTTCATCCCCGTGGATGTGTTGTTAAAAGCGGAGCAGGCATGACCGAAATCATGCCTGTTCCAACAAATTTGGATATTACTGTCTTACCAGCAGGGGGCTTTGCACATGAAGTTTTGTTGCCATTTTTATGTAAGCTTTGTTGTGTAACAGGAATAATTAATGATTATCAGCATAAAATTTTAATGGAAAGTTCTATTGACTTTCCTCTTGGTGGTTGCTAGAATGTAAGTACAAAGAAAGTTTACCACTGACCGATATGTGGTATATAAATGGTCGGGTTGGAAGTTTACCGCTGACCGATATGCGGTATATAAATGGTCGGGTTGAAAGTTTAGTCCTTCGCCGTGAGACGGAGGACTTTTTCTATGATGAGGACAAGCAAATGAAGAAAACAGGCTTTTATATTATCAAAGATAAGTTTTTTGAAGATATGCCCGACCCGTATCTTAAAGGAAATAAAGCAGGAAACAGACCGCATTATTATTGTTTTGAGGATACGAATACTGGGATATACTGGATGATACCATTATCCAGCCGCATTGATAAATATAGGCGGATTATGGAGAAAAAGGAAAAAGCAGGAAAACCCTGTGATATTATCTGTATTGTCAAATTGGATGACAGCCGGGAGAGCGCATTTCTGATACAGGATATGTTTCCGATAACAGAGGAATACATAGAACGGGAATATACAATTGCTGGAAATCATTTGATGCTGACGAGTGAACATACTGTTAAAGAGATTGAGCAGAAAGCAAGAAAAGTCATAGGCATGTTGAGGCGCGGTATAAAGTTTACTCCGACGCAGCCGGATGTTATGGCGATTATGGAGAAGCTGCAGGAGCGCAGATAGATTTCTTTGCTGGCAGTTCCAAGTAGAAAGATATAGAGGGAATTCTGGGATATTTGGTGAGTTTGGTCTGATACAATTAAGAGGGCACGGGCGGACAAACCGCCTGCGCCCTCAATCCATCAGGGATACCCGTATTTTTCACCTTATCTGGCAGCAGAAAGAAACATTTCCTTTACGGTGTCGTAAGCAAGCTTTGGCCTGCGGTACTCGTCCACCACGCCCTTATTGTTATGGCAGCGGGCTCTGGTGGAAAACCAGCCCCCCTCTTCCGTTACACGGCAGTCTGCAAACTGCCAGATGAATACACCGGTGATGGCCTGGTGGTTCATATAGACCTCCAGGTTTTCCCGGATAATATCCGCCTGGCGCTCCTCGCTCCATTTGCAGTGGGACCGGTCTCTGCAGCCGTAGAGGGCTGCGGCTCCCATTTCGCTGACAATAATGGGCTTTCCGGCCCCGCCGGCTTTTTGAATCCAGTCAATTTCCTGCTCATTGCGCTTTTTGGGCTCTACGTCCTCGTACCAGCCGGAATACATGTTAAAGGATACGATATCCGGCAGATCCAGACAGATATCTGTGAAATGCCTGCAGGTGGCGGAGGTAGTGGGACGGGATTGATCCAGGCCTTTGATCTGGGCGTATTGCTCTGCATACATTCTGCGCCCTTCCTCTGTCTCGCTGGCGCACTCGTTTAAAATGCCCCAGATGACAATGCTGGGATGGCTGTAGTGGTTCTCTATCATCTCCTGGATACAGTCGCGGCACTGTGTCTCAAAATGGGGATTGAGCATATTGTCCAGAGAAAGTCCTCTGGCATGGTTCTCCTCCCACACAAGAATGCCACGCTCATCGCACAGATCCAAAAAGCGTTCATCATTGGGATAATGACAGGTGCGTACAGCATTTGCACCCATATCCTGCATCAGATCCATATCCTTGACCATCAGCTGCAGGGGGATGGCGCAGCCAAAGTCTGCATAGTCCTCGTGGCGGTTAAAGCCCTTCAAAAATACAGGCTCACCGTTTAAAAGAAGCTTTCCGCCTGCTGTCTCCACAGTGCGGAAGCCTACCCGCTCTATCAGATCGTCCACAGGAACGCCGTTCATGGAAAGCACGGCGCTCAGGAAATAAAGCTGTGGGTTCTGGTGGGACCAGGGAAGGACATTTGGAAATTCCTGGTCAAAGACAAGGGTGGTTTCGCTGTCCGCCTCCAAGGAAACAGCTTCCCTGGTCATCTGCACACTGTCAAGCGATGCGGTCAGATCAAAGGACGTACATTGGGAGGAGAGATTGCGCACTGAAACCTCCACCCGGGCTTTCCAAAGTTGTCCTGCCTTATAGGGGGTGAAATGAATCCACTTGATATACACATCGTAAATGCTCTCCAGCAGGAGGGGTCTGGTAATTCCCCCATAGGTATAGTAATCATTGGGGATGTGCAGGGCGGAATGCTCTCCAAAGGAATTGTCCACCAAAACCTTGATTTCGTGCTCGCCCTGCTCCAAATGCGTTACTGTGGTGGAAAAGGGGGTAAAGGCGTTGTAATGATGGGCAATTTTCTTTCCGTCCAGCCAGACGTCGCCGGTGTGGCTGACGCCCTTGAATTCCAGGCGGACAGAGCTGGAATGGGCTAAATAAAATTTTCTGGAATAGGATACTCTTCCCCGGAAATTCAAGAAATTCGGGTGCTGCTCCAGACAGCCGGGAACGGGCATGGAGTATTTTCTTCCCTCCGGACTTTGCTGTCCGGGGATTTGTCTTCCCGAGGATTCCTCCACGGTCACCTCCCACATGCCGTCCAGTTCCTTTGTCTGTCTGATTTTGTGCTGTTCAAATAATCTTATCATAATCCCTCCTGCTTCCGCACTTGATGGGTGCGGATATTATATTTTTGGGGCTGCCTTTGGCAGACCTTTTTTATTCTGGTCAAGCTTCAACCGAAACCTGTACATCCTGAAAGGAAATCCCTTCCACATCGCTGCATACGAGGGAGTGCTTCGCGCAAAGGCTGATCTGCTCCAGGGAAATGTCCTTTAAGGGCTGTTCGGGAAGTCCTATGAGCTCAATGCCTGTATCTGCCCCGGTGCCATGTACATTTTTAATGTGAATGGACCGGAAAACGGGGGGAACGGGGCTTTTTGGCACTACTGTGCTGAAGCCGTAGAACATATTGATCTGGATGGCCTGGTGGGAGACATGGTTGATTTCTAGGTCATGAAAATCCACGTTTTCCACATAGCCTCCTCTTCCCCGCATGGATTTCAGGCGGATGCCCTGCATGGTGCCTTTTATCCTGCAATCGCTGGCGGTTATATTTTTTACGCCCCCCGACATACCGCTGCCGATGACAATGGCGCCGTGGCCTCCAGTCATCACACAGTCCCGGATGGTGACATTTTCACAGGGCCGGTTTACCCGCCAGCCGTCCTCGTTCATGCCGGAGTTGATGGCGATACAGTCGTCTCCTGTCTCAAAACGACAGCCCTCTATGAGTACATTTTTGCAGGAGTCAGGATTCAGACCGTCCGTATTGGGCCCATGGGTGGAGACGGTTACATTGCGCACAGTCACATCCTCGCAGTAGATGGGGTGAATGGTCCACTGGGGCCCGTCCATTATGGTAAAGTCCTCCAAAAGCACATTTCTGCAGTTTATGGGCTGGATAAAGGAGGGGCGAAGGGCCGCTTGTTCGGTGCCATAGATGCGTTCCTCTACAGGAATCCCCTGGCTTTGTGCATAGCACAGCTCGTCTGCGGCTGCCTGCTGCAGCTTCTTCCAATCCCACCAGGCCTGTCCGCCGCCAATGAGAGTGCCCTTTCCGGTAATGCTGATGTCGGTGCAGTCCCTGGCATAGATCAGGGGAGAGTAATTATAGCATTCCATGCCCTCCCATCGGGTGAACACCACGGGAAGGTAATCTGCAAAGCGCTGGCTGAAACGAAGGATAGCCCCTTCCTCCAGCTTCAGGTGGATATTGCTTTTCAGATGGATAGATCCGGTGGGCCATTCTCCCACAGGAATCAAAACAGTTCCGCCTCCCACCTGAGCGCAGGCGTCCACTGCCGCCTGTATGGCGGAGCGCCCCTCCTTTGAATAGTCTCTGACATCTGCTGTCATAGTAAAATCCTCCTAATCCATATTTTTGACAAAATCGGCCGTATGGCTGCCTGCGTCATCTCCCACCTCATTGTAAGCCTGCTGGTAGTAGTGGTAGGTATCCTTCATTAAGCCTCTTTCCAGCATTTCGGCAAATTTTGTGGAAACCATGGTGACAAAGGGCTCTTCGGCGCAAAGCTGATCCTGGGCAGTAAGAATGGGAGTGTAATCCTGCAGGGGCGCTCCCGGCTCTGCTGCCGCCGGATTGTAATGCCCGATCCGGATCAAAAAGCAATGCTCAATCCCTGCTTCTGACATGGCTGCGGTAAGCTTTAGAAAGGATTCCTTATACACAGAGGGATCCGTTCTGTTTTTTCCGTCGGCCTCGCCCTGGCACCAGACCATAAATTTATGCCGTATGGTGAAAGCGTCCAATTTCAGAAAAGACACCGCGTCCTGAAGGCGCCGGATGGCATCCTGCAAAAAAGGAGTCCCCGGAAGCCACTGAGAAATCAAGGAACCGCCCCTTGAGGCGGAGACGGCAATGATGGGGATATGGGTCTTTTTATAGTAGGAATTCACAAAGGAGGTGACAAGGGAGCCGGACTTGGCGTTTGGCTCATAGATGCCTCCCGGCCTATTTTCGTACAGGCCAAAGGGTTCTGAAATAGGATAGAGTTTTGCGGGGTCAGATACCGCACGAAATTCATAGCCTGCATTGGGCAGGCACAGGGGAGCCGGTTCCGGAAACTGTTCAGAGCTGATTCCCCTGCCGGCCATATTTGACTGTCCCATAAACAGAAACAAATCTGCTTGATGTTCTAAATAATACACTGAAATACCCTCCTGAACACAATAGCCTAATAAAGCTTACCATAAAATTGTAATATTTAAAAATTGTTTTCACAAGAAACAAATCTTCATATGTAAATTTGTACCATTTCCTAGGAAAATTTTGTTGTGCTATAATAACGGCATAAAGTGCAAAGCAGGCTGCAGGCATTAGGCTGCAGTCCTAAAAGCATGAATCACCCCAAGGAAGGAGGAGAACCTATGGGTACAAAGCTTCAGATATTAAAAAACAATGCAGTTTTGCGGTTCTGGCTTTCTTATATGCTGATTCTGACGTTGTTCTTTTTGGCATGCCTTGTGGGATTTCAAGAAGCGCTGCACATTGTGAGGGATAATGTGATTGAGGAGAACCAAAACCTGCTGAGACAGGGAGTTAATGAGTCGGACTATAAATTCAGCCGCCTGCGCACTGGCGGAATAAGGCTTGCGGCCTCCGATGCCCTAAAGCAGCTGGGACAGTTTGGGGATGAGAGAAATACGGAATATTATTATACAGTGGAAGATGTACTGCAGGAATATGCCGATACCATAAAGTATTATGACACGTATTCCCTGGCGGAGGTTTTCATCTATATAGACGGTCTGGACCGGGTAATTTACGACAGCGCGGTGTACAATAAAGATGTTTTCCAGACCTATCCTGACAAATGGGGCATCCCCATGGAAGAGTGGCTGGCGTTATGCCGCAGTACACAGTCCACGCCGTTTTTCTATGTGTCGGACAGCGGCCGGCTGCTGTATGTATTTCCCTGTATGCGGTCTATGGTCGGGGGAAGCAGATTGGGAACGGTGCTTTTTTACATTGATACAAAAGAGATGGCAAGGCATATGAGCTTTCTGGATGGCTATAGTGAATACAGCCTGTTTGCCTATCAGGACGGAAGGGAGCTGTTTGGAGAGGATGGACTGGGCTTAAAAGAGGACATTGCCGCAGAATGGACAGAGGAGCCAGGGGTGTACACCTTTGGCAGCGATATTGTAATCACCATGTCATCGGCTATGGGGGAGGACTGTGTCTATACATTGATTCTTCCCAGGCAGGAAGCTATGACCAGGCTGAGCAGACTGCAAAGCCACATCTGGATTTTATTGGCGTCTGCAGCGGGAGTGGGAACTGCCTTTGCGGTATTTTTTGCCGCCCGCAGCGGAAAACCCATCAACAGGATCGCTGCAAAGCTTTGGCCGGAGGAGAAGGAATTCAGTGTAAATTTAAACAGTATCAGCCGCTCTATTGATCAGATGATCAGAGAGCAGAAGCAGGATCGGGCAGCTTTGCGGAAAACCTTTTTTCACAATCTTCTAAAAGCAGACTTTCTATCCAGGGCGGAAATGGAATATATGGCGGAGAGAGCGGAGCTTGAGCTGACAGGCACAGTATACTACGCGGCGGATATTCGATTTTTTCCGGAAATTGAAACGGACAGTATTGACGGACGGACGGTGGAGGAGGCCAGAGTGCTGCAGACGCTGGTGCAGGAAAGACTGGAGCAGGAATACCCTCAGGCAAGCTGGTCTTATAAGAAAAATACGCTGGTGACGCTGTATATCATAGAAACGCAAAATCAGGAAAAACTGCTGGAGACGCTGATGGACACTGCCCTGTGGCTTCGAAGCGCCTGGAATGTGGAGGTTTATTGGAGCGTCGGCTCGCCCTGTAATGACCTGATGTACTTTTGGAAGAGCACGGAGGAAGCGGATGCGGCTTTAAACGGTGATGGACCCCAGAAAACCATACGTCTCTATTCGGAGCTGCAAAGCGGGGACAATTCTTATTATCTTCCTTATTCTATGGAGGAAAGGCTGGTAGGGGCTCTTCGGAGCGGGGACTATGAGGCGGCGGAAAATGTGCTGTATCTGCTGCAAAATGAAAATTTTACGCACAGGAGCCTTGGCAGGAAGCAGATCTTAAAGCTGAACAGAGAGCTGTGTGAAATTCTGGCACAGCAGGCCGGAGGCCTTGCAAACAGCGAGGAGCGATTTATCCGGCTCAATGCTGTTTTGGTGGAGGATGGAGGGAAAATAGAGGATTATTTTGAAGGCTTAAGAGCGCTGTGCAGGGATATCTGCACCAACGCCGCAAGCCAGAAAAATAAAAGAAGAAGCGACAAGATTAAAGAGATTGTGCGGTTTATGGAAGAAAATTATCAAAACCCCGGTATGGGGCTTGGCATGGTAAGCAGTCAATTCAAGCTCTCTGAGGGGTATCTCTCCGCCTTTTTCAAGGAAGAGCTCAAAGTAAATTTTGGAGATTATCTGGAAAAGATACGTATTAAAGAGGCCTGCAGGCTTTTAAAGGAAGGAGAATTGATCGCCCATATTGCAGAAAGGACAGGGTATAACAGCGTGCAATCCTTCAGAAGGGCTTTCAAGCGGGTGATGGGGGTAAGCCCCAGCGAGTACAGAGGATAAAAAGAAAGGGAAATCACAGCTTAAGGATACGGGAATGCAATGGCTGCCAAAAGCGCAGACCGCATTCCCGTTTTTGTATCCTTGTTTTTTGTATCCTGTCTGGAGGATACAATTTTTACGCGAAAAAAGGGGAAAAACCACGCCTTAGGAACCTTTTTGCAGAAAAAAATACCCTGTCCGGAACAAAAATGCGTATCTGGGATAATGTATCTTTTCTTTGTCCGGCTTTGGCATCTATAATGCAGACAACAAGAAAAACAACGCGGGAAAGGAGAGAAAAATGGCAAAACCTTTGAAAGGGAAAGCGGCGTCAAAACGGATGCCTCAAAAGCCGCTTTCCAAGAGAATTCGGAAAAATGCTGCCTATTATGTGATGCTGGCGCCGCTGATGTGCTGTCTTTTGGTGTTTTGTTATTTCCCTATGGCGGGAATCTTTTATGCCTTTACAGATTACAGCCCTTTTCGCCAGGATTTCAATCTTGTGGGACTTACAAATTTTAAAAATCTGTTTGCGTCTGCAGGCTTTTGGCAGGCCTTCCGCAATACGTTAGTGATCAGCACGGTGAGGCTTCTTTTAGTAACCTTCGGCAGCATCGGACTTGCGCTTCTCTTAGATGAGATCCGAAGCGTATGGTTTAAAAAGCTGACCCAGACAGTGGTTTACATTCCCCACTTTATGTCCTGGGTGGTAGTAGCCTCGGTTTTTACCATGTTCCTGTCGCCGAAAACAGGAATGGTAAACGGCATCTTAAAGGCCTTTGGGATAGAGGCGATCTATTTTCTGGCGGACAAGGACTGGTGGAGACCCTGCCTGTATCTGATCTCCATGTGGAAGGAAATCGGCTGGGGAGCGATCATCTATGTATCCGCTCTGGCAGGGGTGGATATGGAGCAGCACGAGGCTGCCATCATGGACGGGGCAAACCGCATTCAGCGGGTAAGACATATTACGCTGCCGGCCATCTCGGGCACTATCATGGTGGTGTTTATCCTGAATCTGGCCAAGATTCTGAATCTGTTTGACCCGGTGTGGGTGCTGCAGAACGCCATGGTCATCAATGAGTCCGACGTGATTGAGACTTATGTGTACAGGATGGGTATCACCAGCTCTCAGTATGGAATTTCCACGGCGGCGGGTCTGTTTAAATCGGTGATATCCGTGGGCTTTGTGATTTTGGGAAATAAGCTGAGCAAAAAAATAACAGGCGAGGAGGTGATTTGATGCAGGAGCGTTTCTCTTTTCGGAAGGGACACCGGGCCAGGGCAGTCTTTCTAATCTTTGACTATTTGTTTCTTCTGTTTTTGATTGTGGCTATGCTGATTCCTTTGTGGAAGCTGTTTGTGGATTCCGTGGATCCTTCCAGTGTGGGCACCAGGTTTTGGCCGAAGGAATTCAGCCTTGACGCCTATAAGGTCATATTGAACAACGCGGGGATGTACCGGCCCTTTCTGGTCTCCGTGCTGACCACCGTGGTTGGAACCATAGTGGGGCTGGCAGTTACCACCCTGGGAGCGTATGGGCTAAAGCAGAAGGATTTGCCGGGCCATGCCTTTTTCAGCCGGGCGGTTTTGGTGACAATGATGTTTAACGGGGGCATGATCGCCACTTATCTGACCTACAAAAACCTGGGACTGATGAATAATCTCATGGCGGTGATTGTACCGGTATGTGTGACGGCTTATAATACTATACTGATGCGGAGCTTTTTCGATGGGCTTCCTGATGCGCTGTTTGACTCGGCGTCCATCGACGGCTGCAGTCCCTTTGGATGCTTTTTCAGAATTGCGCTTCCCCTGTCAAAGCCTGCGCTGGCATCGGTGGGACTGTTCATCGCCGTTGCCATGTGGAATGATTATATGCACTTTATACTGTATATTACAGATCAGGACTGGGTAAATTTTCAGGTAAAAATCAGGGCGCTGATTTTGGAGGAAACCCTTGCAGTGGGAAATTCCAGTATCACGCTGGGAACGGAAATGCTCAAATCTGCAACAGTGATTGTGGTGATTCTTCCCTTTTTGTTTGTGTATCCCTTCCTGCAGAAATATTTTGTAAAGGGAGTTACACTGGGAGCGGTAAAGGGATGAATTGGGGATAGAACAAAAAAATTACAACACGAGGAGGATTAAGATGCTTCAAAAATCGAAAAAAGAACTGATGAAAAGAATCGGCGCGGCGGCCCTTGCCCTCTCTATGATGGGAACCCTGGCAAGCTGCGGCGGGACGGACAGCGGCGCAGCGGACAGCCAGCAGGCACAGAGCACAACATCCCAGGAAGGCACATCCGCGGAAGGGTCTGGTAGCGGGCTGGATTATGACAGTATTGAAAAGCCGGAATCCATTTCCTGGTGCTCTCACGACGGACTGCTTCCGGAAAACGGTCAGGAGGAGTGGGACGCGGAATTTGAACGCCTTACAGGGATTAAGCTGGAGCACACCTATGTGACGGGCAATGAGTACAATGAAAAAATCGAGCTGGATTATGCCGCAGGCACGGCGCCGGATGTATTTGATTTGTCCGACGCATATTTCCCCAAATATGTGGCGGAGGGCGCCCTGGCAGACCTGACGGATCTGGTGAAGGAATCGGGCCTGTATGACCTGGTGGACGAGAGCATGTGGGAGCAGTGCTCCTACAATGGAAGGATCTATGGCGTTCCAAAGGAGCTTCCCCAGGCCTGCGGAACCTATGTGAGAAAGGACTGGCTGGACAGACTGGGCATGGAGATCCCCACCACCTATGAGGAATTTATTACAATGCTCACAAGGTTTCGGGATGAAATTGAAGAGTGCCTGGTTCCTTATACCGCACCCGGCCTTATGAGCGCCCAATATATTCCGGACTTTTATCAGGGAGCAATTCCTGGCATTACCCAGGTGGACGGCGTCTGGGTGGACGGCATGCAGCAGGAAAACATGAAGACGGCCCTTCAGAGAATGCAGGACGCTTATGCGGAGGGGCTTTTGGATATGGAAGTCATCACCAACACCACCGCAACCTGCAGGGACGGCTGGGAGTCCGGAACCACAGGCGCTTTCTGCTACTGGACGGGCAACTGGGGACAGCAGCTTACAGAAAATCTCCAGAGAAATGTTCCTGAGGCGGAGGTAGTGTGCATCCCTCCCATTGAAGGAAGTGTTTATCTGTATTCCACTCCTGCGGTGCATGTGATCAACGGCAACCTTTCCGAGGAAGAGGCAGCCCAGGTATTCAAATACTTTATCGCCTACCAGCACGATGGCGGGGAAGGACAGGTGCTCTTTGAGTTTGGCGTGGAAGGCGTGCACTGGGAGCAGGATGGAGACAATGTGAAGATGCTGCCCAGTCTTTCTGACCCCAATACCGTTTTAAACAAGGCTTATACACTGCCATCCTCACGCCTCACTCCTTTAAATGAGGACAACAAAAACATGAACTATGTGGATGCCTATGTGGATTCTTTAAAGGCTACGGAAAACGCCAAATCTCAGAATTTTCAGCCGTCATCCCCCACCTACACTCTGATCTCAGCAGATCTGATCGTTGCCAGGGACAGCTGTGTGGCGGAGATTGTAACGGGCAATATTTCCGTGGAGGAAGGACTTGCCAATTATGCGGCCACTGCCGCAGCCTTAAATCTGGACCAGGCTTTGGCAGAGATGAATGGCGAGGGCTGAGAAGAAGAATCGGGCTCTGTCCTGACCATGAGCTGCAAAGCAGGATGATAATAACGTAAAACCGCAGATAGACATCTGCGGTTTTTTACAGGAAAAATCTGGAAATTAGGAAATATTAATTGTATGTTTCTGCAATTTCCGGCATTTTTCACAAAAATAGAATCGTTATTTTTTTCACTTGTTATAAAAATATGGACATCTTCAACGAAAATGCTATAATATATTTATCAATTTTTTATATTATTATTGTAAGAAAGGGATAAGTGTTATGAAGATGCAGTCTAAAATTCTTACCATGGCGCTGCTGCCTATTTTCTGCCTGGGAATCGTAGTGATTCTCATTGGCAATGTAAGAATCGGAAGTGCACTGACGGGGAGTATTGAAAATGGCCTGCGGGCCTCTGCGGTATCGGTGAGGGATACTCTGGAGCATGTGGATGAGGGAGATTTCCGAGTAGAAGGGGATGCTTTATATAAGGGAGATTTTAATGTAAGCCAGGCGGTGGAGATTGCTGATAACATTAAGGATGCAGCGGATATTGACATCACCGTATTTTTTGGAGATACCAGATATATGACCTCGGTTGTGGATGCACAGGGGAACCGGGTGATAGGGACACAGGCGGGGCAGACCGTCATTGACAGAGTGCTGGGCAATGGAGAGGAGTATTTCTCCACCGGCGTAAATGTGGAGGGACAGAATTTTTTTGGATACTATCTGCCGGTGTATAACGGCGGGGAAACGGCAGTGGGCATGATCTTTGCGGGTATGCCACAGGAGCATGCCCAAAGCCAGATCACCGGAATTATATCTATTATGGCCGGAGTCATTATAGGCCTTTTTGTGATCTGCGCCCTCTTGCTGTTTGTAGTGGTCAGAAGAATGGTGAAAACCCTGCACGAGGGTACTAATGCCCTGGATCAGCTGGCGAAGGGAAAGCTGAATATAGAGATGCACAAAACCACACAAAGCAGAAAGGATGAGGTTGGAAATATCAGCCGCGGCATTATGCAGCTGAGGGAGGAGCTGAAGGAGATTATTTCCAGTATTCAGGAACAGAGCAGAGTACTGAATGAGGCTTCGAACCATCTGATGGAAAAGGCAGGCCTCACCTCTGAACATATTGGGCAGGTGGAGCGGGCGGTGGACGAGATCGCTCAGGGGGCCACAGGCCAGGCGGAGGAAACCCAGAAGGCTACGGAGAATATCATCATTATGGGAAATATGATCGAGGAGACGGCGGAAGAGATTGATGCCATGAATGAGAGTGCAAAGCGCATCAAGGAGCTGGGACAGACGGCGGTGGCAACTCTTCACGATCTGCAGAATATCAATGAAAGAGCCAAGGATTCCATCGATGTGATCTACGATCAGACCAATACCACCAATATTTCCGCACAAAAGATCAAGGAGGCAACCTCTTTGATCACAGAGATTGCAGAGGAGACGAATCTTCTTTCCCTGAATGCTTCCATTGAGGCCGCGAGAGCCGGGGAGCAGGGAAGAGGCTTTGCCGTGGTGGCGGCGCAGATTCAAAAGCTGGCAGAGCAGTCCAATGAGTCTGCAAGGCAGATCGAGGAGATTATCAATTCCCTTTTGGGGGATTCCGAGAGAGCTGTTAAAACCATGGATGAGGTAAAGACCATCATGGGACAGCAAAACGCAAATGTGGAAAAGACGGACAGGCAGGTGAATCAAGTGCTTGGCCAGGTGGAGTTTGCCATTGAGGCAGTTGGAAGAGTGGCAGAGAAAACTGAAAAGATCAGTCAGGCAAAGGCAAACGTCACAGACACCGTACAGAATCTGACGGCAGTAGCCCAGGAAAACGCTGCCAGCACCCAGGAGTCGGCTGCTTCCGTAAGCCAGGTATCAGAAGTGATCCGTGGCATGGAGGAAATTGTGCGTAAACAGCGGGAAAGTGTGGAACAGCTACATAAAAGCGTACAGATTTTCGAAGTATAGGAAATGAGCCTATTGCCGAAAGGCATAAGAGATGATACACTTACAATCAGTGGGGACTCCAGATAAAGTCCCTGCTGATTTTTTGTTATTAGGACCAGATTCGTGACTTTGCCAGCGAGTTTCGCAATTACTTAATTCTAATTGGCGCAGAAAGGAGAGGAGTGCTGTGACGGGTATTTTTGACACCCATGCCCATTACGATGACGAAGCTTTTGACCAGGACAGGGATGCGCTTTTAAAAGAGCTTCCTGCTCAGGGCATCAGCCGGGTGGTGAATATAGGAGCCAGCCTGGCTTCCTGCGAGAAGACTCTTGCACTGGCAGAAAGCTATGATTATATTTACGCTGCCCTGGGAGTGCATCCCAGTGAGACGGCAGGTCTGGGAAAAACAGCCATAGAAACGTTAAGAAAACAATGCCGCCATGAAAAATGTGTGGCCGTGGGAGAGATTGGACTGGATTATCATTGGGAGGAACCGGACAGAGAAAGGCAGAAGGAATGGTTTGCCGCACAGCTGCAGCTTGCCAGAGAGCTTTCCCTGCCGGTGGTGATTCACTCCAGGGATGCGGCCAGGGATACCATAGATATTATGACTGCGGAAAATGCCAGAGATTTGGGAGGCGTGATTCATTGCTATTCTTATACCAAAGAGAGCGCCGGGGTTTTTCTGGACATGGGCTTTTATATTGGCATCGGGGGCGTTATCACCTTTAAAAATGCAAGGAAGCTGAAAGAAGCTGTCCAGTATATTCCCTTAGAGCGGATTGTGCTGGAGACGGACTGTCCCTACCTTGCCCCGGAGCCCAACAGGGGAAGAAGAAACAGCTCCCTTTATCTTCCCTATGTGGTGGAAGCGCTGGCTGCCCTGAAGGGACTGACAGAGGAGGAGGTAAGAAGGGCTGTGTGGGAGAATGGGCTTCGCCTGTACCGCATGTCCTCATAAGCCGCGGACAAAGCCGTATGGCTTGACGGCGGGCGGATTTTCACAAATCATGATTTCCGTGGTGGGAAGATGTGTGGGGGCCGGTGATTTAAAGCAGGTAAAATATTATACGAAAAAGCTCCTTGGGATGACCTATCTGTATACGGCTGTGGTA
>NZ_CEWDFQ010000021.1:0-16963 GCF_982438285.1 Acetatifactor sp.
GACAGCATTCAGGCCTGCTAATGCGTACAATGACGTGGCAATTAAAGGATTCAATATGGATATCAGTGATCTTGACAAAGAGCGCAGGCCGCTTGTCTTCTGATAATACTTTTCCGGTATGACAAGCGTCATTGCAACCTCAGAAGCAGGCTGCTGCACTGTATTCATTAACCCGGAAACTCCATTCAAAACATATAGATGCCATACCGTCAAACAATTTGTCCGAAATAATACAAATACAATGATTGTACATATTACTGCAGACACATCGCAGCTAAGCATGGTCTTCTTTTTGTCAAATCGGTCTGTCAGCGCTCCGGCAAATATGCTCATGATTACATATGGCGCATAAGAACATATTGTAAGCGCAGCCGTACTTAAAGAAGAGCCTGTCTTTTCATATAACCACAATGTCAATGCAAATGCAGTAATGCTGCTGCCAAGCTGAGAAATACTTTGGGTGCTCCAAAGAACCCAAAAATCTTTTAATTCCGATCTATGATTCTTCTTAATCAATTTCATATCTTTGCTCCTTTTATTTATGATTCATCCATAAAACAGAAGCAAAGTCTGAGGATATCAGCAAACTGCTGTTCCTCCATGCAGCCTCCTCAGACTCTGCACGGAGCTGATGCAATACAAAGTATCATATTGTCTTCCTTCCTGAATTTTACTTTTACCTAAATTATCCCGCCCGTTTTTACTTCTTCAAACTCCTTTTGTATCTCCTTTGACGGAGCAGGCGTCAGAAGAGACACTATCACGATACAAAGGGCTGAGAACAAAAATGCGGGCAGCAGTTCATAGATGTCCCACACACCGCCCAGGGGACGCACCAAAAGGTTCCAGACAAACACCATGCCTGCGCCTCCCAGCATCCCGGCAATGGCCCCCGCCCGGGTGGTGCGCTTCCAGAACAGGCTAAAGAGCATCAGCGGTCCAAAGGTGGCTCCAAATCCTGCCCAGGCAAAGCTGACAATGGTAAAAATAACGCTGTTCTCATCCAGGGCGATCACAATGGCCGCAATGGCAATCACAAAAAGCGTGATTCTTGAAATATGCAGAACCTCTTTGTCAGAAGCCTTTCTTCGAAACAGTCCCTGATAAATATTCTTCGCAAAGGCAGATGCCGCAATCAAAAGATAGGAGTCGGAGGAGCTGATGGTGGCTGCAAGAATTCCCGCCATGACAAATCCCGCGATCAGAGGCGGAAGCAGGCTTGTTGCCAAGAGGATAAATACGTTTTCCGCATCGGAGGACGTAAGCAGAGCCGTGGGATACAAGGCTCTGCCCACCACCCCGATAAACACAGCAATCGCTAAGGAGATCACCACCCACACTGTGGCAATTCTTCTGGACCTTGTAAGTTCATTTTCATTCCGGATGGCCATAAATCGAAGAAGCACCTGGGGAACACCAAAATAGCCAAGCCCCCACGCCATAGTGGATACCACGGAAAGAATGCTGTAAGACCCCTTCTCTCCAAACACCGGCTGTCCCGCCGCCACCTGCTGGACCCCATCCACTGTCTGAGGGGTGGCAATTCCGAAAAATTCAAGGAACCCCGGTATGGAGTCTACATTATCTATGACAGCATCCAGGCCGCCCGCCGCCGCAGTTCCCACGCACACGATCACTCCCAGTGCAACAATCATTACAATGGCCTGCATAAAGTCGGAAGCGCTCTCCGCAAGAAACCCGCCAATCAGGGTATAAATCAAAACAAACACAGCGCCCACAATCATCATGGGGATATACGGCATGCCAAACAGTGTGGAAAACAGCTTTCCGCAAGTCACCAGACAGCTGGCGGCGTAAACAGTAAAGAAAATCAGAATAAACAGAGCGGATATGGTCATAATGACCTTGCTCTTTTCATGAAACCTATTTGAAAAATATTCCGGAAGGGTAATGGCATTGCCCGCTTTCACACTGTAACGGCGAAGGCGCTTGGATACGATCAGCCAGTTCACATAGGTGCCCACGGCCAGACCGATGGCCGTCCAGGCCGCGTCTGCAATTCCGCACC
Source organism: Acetatifactor sp. (assembly GCF_982438285.1). Classification (NCBI taxonomy): domain Bacteria; kingdom Bacillati; phylum Bacillota; class Clostridia; order Lachnospirales; family Lachnospiraceae; genus Acetatifactor; species Acetatifactor sp. The sequence continues at coordinate 2,030 of NZ_CEWDFQ010000021.1, forward strand.
AATAAGCAACCCCCGGCAACCCCATAAGCAGCCATCCGGACATGTCCGAAGCCTCGGCGCTCATGGCCGTGACCCATGGCCCCAGGCTTCTTCCTCCCAGAAAATAAGCATCCGAATTGGCGTTTGCCCTTTTTGCAAAGGTTACTCCCAGTATAATAACCACCGCCATATAAATGACCATCGCAATCAATATTTGCACTGTGTCTCCCATTTTCTGCCCTCTCTTCCATTTCTGTCAGTTTAGTCCTTATTGTGCATAAACTTAATTATAATCAAAAAATGACAATTCGGCAACTTTATTATGTCATATTTTTTTGATTGTCGTCATCATAGGGGCCGATGTGCAGGCACTGAACACATTCCCCCTCTTCATATATGAGGAATTCCACCTTGGAAAAATCTGCTTTCTTTTTGGCTGCTGCCTCTTTGACCGCCCAGTTAAAATCATCCTTTGTCACAAAATCGGGCAGACGGATCGCCGAAATGAAGTGGAAGCCTTCCTTGTGTGTATTATCAATGCCTTCTCCCCCCTCCTGCCACCAAAAGCCCTCCAGAGGCGGCACCACATAATCAAAATAGCCTTCTATGTGATGATTCCCTTTCTTGCTCATCTTAATGGTAAAGGCAATGCCGTATAAAAGACCCACAGACTGCTGATATTCCCCGCCCTCCTCATTTGGATCGCCTTTCCCACGAACTGCAATATATTTCATGGCCGGCACCTTTACGATGCCTGGTTCCTTCGGAGGCATATAAAATTCTTTATACTCTTTCTTATAATCAAATGCCATGGCTGTTCTATACTCCTTTCAGATTGGAAACCCGGACCGCTATGCTCTCCTCAAATTCAGCGTCCTTCAGATTGGGGTCCCTCGTTTCCCTCCAGATGCCGCAGGGAAGAGACTTGCAGTCTTTGCAGGCAGCATACCTGTGTTTATTTACACAACAGGCATAAATGGGACAGGGTTTTCCACTTTCTGCATGGAATACCTTTCCACTGCATTCGTTGCAGCCCTTGCACAGATTGCCGTAAAAACCACATGTACTGCATTCTGCGCCGCATGCCGTCAATCCAAGAATCTCCCTCTGCCGTTTCTTTGAAAAGCCTGCCAGAACCAGGCCGTAGGATTTATCCAGCAAGTCGCGCAGCAGGTCATCCGGGACTTTTCCATCCGGCTTCACAGAATTCCAATGCTGCTTATCCGAGTAATATCCGGGAATGATATCCTCATACTGGGAGCGCAGAAAATCCCCCTCCATGGGCTCCAGCTTTAAATTAATGTAGTAAGGCTGCTTCTGTCCGTCCAGACAGATGGCCGCAAACATTTTTCCACCCACATGATAGCGAATCCAATTCCAAGTCTCCTGTAAATCCTTTGTCACACCTCTTTTTTGAAGCAGATACTCATCCATCCATTCATAACGCATTTTTCCCTCCGTTCCAAAGCGCCGCAAACCCCGGGACCGGAACGGGAAGCGATTATTTCGGCCTTCCCTCTTCCTGTCTGTAACGCTTCCATGTGTTCTCAAGACAAGCCGCCAGCTCTGCCCGGAGACTTTCCGGCTCCAGAAGCTCTGCCTTTTCTCGGAAGGACAAAAGCCAGGTAAGCAGGTTCTCCTTGTCTGTATACTCTGCCTGAAAAAGCAGCCTTCCGTCAGGGCGGACAGTAAAACAGCCTGTCCCAAACTCTTCTACAAGCCTCCATTTGCAATCGGCTTCAAACAATGCTTTCACGGAAATTCCCCCGGGAATTTTGGGAGCCAGCGAAGCCTTGTACCAGGAGGCCAGGTCAATCAGTACCGACTGATCTCCAATCAGGAAATCCCGATCAGCCTGTCTATTTTCATAACGATTCCTTTCAAGCAGTTTTATGATAACACAAAAAACAAGACACCTGTATGTCTTGTTTTTTGTATTCGTAATCAGACTTATTATTCGTTATCAAAGCATGAAGCCGGCTATGCTTCCTTTCTTCACTGCGCTTCACAGATGAGCTCTGCATCATAGGCATTTAAAAGCAGGCTCTCCTCATAGCTTCTTTCTGAAATAACTCCTCTTCCCGGTCTCTTTAGAGGAATCAAAACCGCATTTTTGGTGGTATTAACATAAAACAGCTGTCCCTGTGCGATTTCTCTTGCCAAAACTCCGGGCGGCACAGTCAGCCCCGGTTTGAGTCCAATTGACGGTGTCAGGCTCCGAATCAGCCATTTCAAAAGCTCCGCGTTGGTTTCTGCCGCCACATAATATGCCTTTCCTTTTCCATAGGCATGTTCCGAAACAGCACATAGGCCTTTCTCGGGAAATACCGCATATGCAGAGGCTGTCTTGAGCTCCAGCTCCTCATAGTATTCCACATCAATATAGAATTCTTCTTTGGCCGATACCTTCAAAAGCTCTCTTTTTCCCTTCTCATCCTCTATCAGTTTCGCGTGTTCCGAAAAATCCCTCCATTCAGAGCCCGTCCTGTCAAAGCCAGCGATGCGGATGCCAAAGACGTCTGCCAGCCATCCAGGCCTGGAGGTCCCAAATACCTGGCTGTGTTCATCCACTGTTGCCGAGTAGGCCGTCATGATGACCGTTCCGCCTTCTGCCACAAAACGGCGTACCCCTTCTGCTTCCTGCTTTGACATCAGAACATATTCCGGCAGGATGAGGAGTTTGTAGTCATGCTTTATCTCCCCCAGGCGGACCACATTATAATCCCTGTTCAGTTCAAAAAAGGTTTTCTGCACCTCCACCCTGTTTTGGCTGTAGGTCTGATGATAATGTCTGGAACCATATTGAATCACACAGTCATTGTCATAGCTGAAAGCCACCGCAATGTCCGGAACAGGAAGATAGGGAAACGCATATTTTTCCAGCTTTTTCATATATGCCGCAACTTCCTTGTATTCCCGGTAATTGACGGTGGGAATCCCATCGTGTCCGATGATTCCGCACAAATACTGCTCCTCCCCTGCAAGCATACTCCGCCAGGTCCATCCCAGAATCATCTGTGCCCTGTTTAAAAGGCACAGCATTGCCATCATCCGTACCGAACCATAGGGCCCATGATGCAGGCCTTCTCCCCCTGACTGAAATTCCAGGCACCACATGGGCTTGTCCGTCTCTGCCAGCCTCTGATGATAAATACTGTCCATATAATGGTATCTCTCCGTAATATGATAGCCCGGATAGAACCCCATGCCCGGATAATCCACAAAGTCCTTATATGCTTTCAGATAGTCAAATCCAAAGTCCTCCAGCTCCGCATAATGGTTGGAGGAATGGGGAATATCAGGAGCGTATTCTTCCACTGCTTCTTTCAGGCTGATCAGGAAATTTCCTGCTCCGTCAGAGAAAAACCGTCTCATATCCAGCCAGGCTTCCGGAGCTCCCACCGAAATTCCGTTTTCTGGAAATTCTACATCGTCAAAGCTGGTAAGCCTCCTGCACCACCTCCGTGTTGCCCAGGCAGCATTCAGCTGCTCCACCGTTCCATATTTATGCTTCAGCCACTGTATAAAACGCTGCCTGCTGTATTCGGAAAAGGATTTCTTTCCACTTCCGATTTCATTGCATAGCCCAAACGCAAACAGTGCCGGATGTTCCCGATACCGTTTGACCATCGTTTCGGCAAACCGGAGCGCATAGTGCTGATATGCCGGGTCGTCCACATCCTCCATGTATCTGCGTATGCTGGACTGCAGAATCCCGCTTTTATCATGAATGTTACATCCGGGGCACAGCTTGTGCACCCATCTGGGCGCCGGACGCATGGTAATATCCAGAACGACGCCGATTCCCGCATCTGCAAACAAGTCCATGACTTTATCAAACCATTCAAAGCGATAGACTCCTTCATCCGGTTCAAAGCTGTCCCAGCACAAATGTCCCACTCTGACAGTGGTGAACCCGGCTTCCTTCATCAGCCCAATGTCCACCTCCCATCGTTTTGGTTCCCAGTCGTGCGGGTGATAATTTGCTCCAATATACAATGCCATCTTCGTATGCGCTTTCTCCGCTCTCCGGCGGTATTTTATTTGTAAAAATTTTTTATTCATGTGTCTGAAACAGACTTTCCATCCATTTGGGTGAAAGCTCCTGCGAGGGTCTGAAATCCTCTGAAGCCATATAAGCATAGACTGCGGACTGCAGAGCTCTGGCTTCCGGATACTGCTGAAGATTATGAAGTCCCATGGAGGAAGCAAGAACTTTTCCATTCAGGCATCGGGCTTCAAACAGCTGAGCCATGGGGCGTAGATATGCCCATGTATCCATCTCTTCCACCAGGGCTTCTATCCGCTTTGGAAGAATCCAGGCCCGCTGGACTGCCATCTGCCACCACTGCCAGTCCGTATGCTTTTGTGTGGGAAACCGTTTGAAGAGAGGGTGTTCTTTTTGGACGTACTGTCCCATACATCCCGGCTGCTCAATAAAGGAGCATACGGACCAGAAATTTGTGCTGAACTGTGCTTGAACAGAATTCGGCATCGCTTCCTTCACCGCGTCCGGCGCCAGATAAACAGCCCCTCCCTGATCCAGAACACGCAAAGCCTTCTCGTCCCATGAACGGCATTCATATACATTCCCGGGACATTTTGGCTCCTCATCCGGATAGACCCACACAGAATATTCGTTTTTATAATTTCCAAACTGTATACTTAATGTCAGCTGGGAAGGTTCTTTCCAGCTTTCAAGGGGGATTTCCAGCCTGCCAAGCTGTGTCAGTCCTCCCATCCGCGCCGTAACCATGGGAAATGCTCCTTCCATTTCCATCTGATCTCCTCGCAGGGACCATTGGGGAAGCTCCCGTATATCCTTCCTTCCATAATTTGCCAAAAGGACTTTCGCCGTAAGCAGTTCCGAAGAAAAAAAGGTGTATCCAGGCAGGCATACCAGGGGCACCACATCCGCAAAAAATGATCGAAATCGTTCCGAACGGGCAAAATCAAACGGCTTACGCTTCAGATGGGAATTGAGCATTCCAACCAGCGCTGCACCCTGTCCCGGGAAGTCCTGCAGACCAAGCAGAGAGATTCCTGCCATTTTCTCTGTCCGCAAAGCTGCTTCCACCTCAGCCCTGTAGCATAACAGCGACAGCTCCCCCGAGGCCTCCACTCTGTCCTTCCACTCAGGAAGCAGCCCCCTCTCTTCTACCTTCCTGCGCACAAACCGCAGGTTGTCCGGTCTGGTTATCCCATGAAAACAGGAAATCTCATCAAAATCCGGAAGCACCTCATACTGCCCCACTTCAAAGGAAAAGACAGGCTGCTGTGTGGTTTCCTCTATAGCTCTCAGGGTTTTTGTGTAGTCTTTTTGGGAATCCGGCCGACTGTGGTTGAGCCAGCCTGACAGATTCCCCGAGGTCGCCCTCAGATCTTTGTCAAACCATGCCATCGCCGTGTAAAAGTCGCTTGCCTCATCCTGCCCTTGCAGGCCATACTCCGTATTGGAGCCATTGGCATACAGCCTTGTGGGATCCTGCATCCGCGCTTTCTCCAGCAGCAGCGTCATATATGCCGCCCCGGCAGCGTCCCTCCTCAGCTCATTTCCCAGTGTCAGCATCACAAACGAAGGATGATCTGAAAGCAGGCGGAGGATCTGTTTTAATTCACCGGCATAATAGGTGCAGGTGTCGGGCGTGGAGAATGTGTTTTTCGGGTTCCAGTGGGACAGCTCCGGCTGCATCAGCATTCCCATTTCGTCCGCTGCGGTAAATGCCGCCTCAGGAGGGCAGTGACTGTGAAAGCGCACACAGTTTACGCCATAATCCCTATATGTTTTCAAAATTTCACGCCATTCTTCCACGCTCATGGGGGAATACCCCGTCTCAGGAAATACGGCACAATTCGTCTCGCTCCGCAAAAATATTCTGCGTCCGTTGAGAAAGAAGGAGCCATCTTTTGCGTAAAATTCACGAATCCCGAAGGAAACTATCCGGCTGTCCATTCCATCTGCCGAAACAGTCAGCTCATACAGCTTTCCTTCCCCGATATCCCAGCGGCTCAGATTCTTTTTCAGCCGGATTTCCTTTAGTCTGATTTCCGAGCATCCCTTGTCAACAGCCCGCTCGTACACCTCCTTTTCCAAAAAAGCACAGGACGCAACAGAAATCGTGCCCTTCCATGAGGATGCAGCATTGATTTCCAAAAGGATATCCACCGTTTCTCCTTTTGGATAAACAGCCACATGCTCAATAAAAACCGGCTTTTCCATCCGCAGGCGCAGATATCCCAGGATTCCGTTCCAGTTGGTCTGCGTTTCGTCCGCAGCAGCGGAGGAACGCACAATGGCCTCATGGGGCCATCCCGGATAGCTGTTATCCGAAATCAGCGTGACCATGTCATGCCCTGTCATCCTTCCCGTTACTTCAAAGACATAGGGTGTGCTGATATTAGGCTCCCCCATGCAGGGAATCATTTCTCCATTTACCTTCAAAGACAAATGTCTGGCCCTTTCACACTCCAGAAAAATGCGCCTGCAGGGCGGCACCGTCCAGTCCAGCGCTCTGGATATTTCCGCAGGCCCTTCATAGCAGAAGCTTCTTGTGAGGCGGGTCAAAATAGGATCCCCCTCCTGCCAGATTCCTGCGCTGCCCACATCTCCTAAATGCCATTGGCGCTTTGGATTATCCGGATCTCCTATCCCGTTTTCCTCCAGAGTGCCTGGCAGCCTGATTTTAGCAGTACGGCCAGGTATTTTGCAGCTCCATTCTCCTGATAAATCTAAAAATTCCATTTTCTTTTCCTCATTTTGCAATCTCATGGGGCCGGGCCGCATGGGCCTCCCATTCCTTCTCCTTTGGAAGGTCTTCCCTGATAAATTCCAGGGCCATAATAACGTTCAGGCACCACTGTGAAACATAATTCGTTGAAATCCAAGGAATATCCTCCCTTTTTTCCCCAAAGGGACTGATCCCATATGCCTCTTTCTGAAATCCTTCCCTGTTATGGCAGCAGGGACACGCCTCCATCAGGGTTTCCCAGGCGCGCTGTGAGAGCCTGCGGTCTTTCTTTTTTCTTGCGCTATAGGCGGCTATTCCTGCTGCCACATAGTTCATAACATAATTTTTCCCCGCGCAAAGGCCTCCTGCGGCCTCCTGCCGTTCCTCCTGCGTCATCAGATACAGCTTTCCATAATCCGCAGCCATCACAGCCAGCTCCTCACAGTCGGCCGCCTTTGCAGCTTCCAGCCAGATCTGGGGCTCCCCCATGCACAGCGTCAGATGAATGTTTTCGGTAAATTCTCCGCAGTATTCCATGGTTCCCGTATCCGGTTCAAAGCAGAAGGACGGCCCGGATCCAAGCTGCAGGGGAGCCTGCCGTATTCCTTCGATTCCTTTTAGAATTTTCTGTCTGTATTCTTCCTTCAGCGTGCGTTCATAAGCTGTCATCCAATCTGACACAAACGCCGCCCAGTCCGGGCCGGTGCGCACAAGAAGCCTGTCCTTCAGGGAACCCGTGCCATAATAATGTGTTATATTTTTCAAGGATTCTGGCCCACAGAGCGCCTCGTCAAAACAATCTCCCAGCCGTCTGTCCCCCGTCAGATAAAACATGGGGCGGTGATGACCGGCCATTGAAATGCGGGGTTCCTTGCAGGGACAGCCCCAGTGACGGACATTATGTCTGGAACCAATCCCTTTTAGTCTTCCCAGATGATACACATCTGTTTCAGAGCAGTGGCGGCTCATTGCTTCCGCCACTGTAAAGACATCCTCCCTGCCGGTTCTCATAAAGTAAAGCCAGAGCCAGTAGGTTGGAACCAGCTCCGTATTCTGCCATGCGCAGCCTCCAAAATCATACTTCCAGCAGTGCCGTACTTCATCATAGGAGTGCATGAAATCCCCGTAATCGTAGAGCCCATACCAGCTGCGCTTCTCAATTTCCTCCTGATAGAAGCAAAATGCCTGTTCCAAAAGCTGTTCCAGCTTTTGTTCCTCTTTCGTATCATGACAGGGAAGGCTCCAAAAGCCAAATGCACGCTTTTCATGATAGACAGCCGGGTCAGCTACATAAACCGCCGGTTTCTGTGTTCTGCAGGTAAATCTGCCGAACCGTTCATCGGACGGCACATCCTCCACCAGGGATACAAAGCATTCGCTGGTTGTTGCAATTCCGTCTGCGCTGGCTCCCAATTCCGGATATCCTTCGTAATTGCTTTGCTGGTAGCTGCGTGTATCGTAGTGTCTGTAATCCATTGCGTCCGCCTGCGGGGAATGGAACCAGGCATAGCAGCAGGTCTTGTCTTTGGCCAGAGAAGCTGCCTCCAGGCCCGATGGGAAGCGCTGCCAGAAATCCCTGATCCCTATCATGATGCCGCCGGTTTCTCCGGCCACCGACATTGTTCCCTGGGCTCTTGTGCCTGTCTGCACATCCAGCAGGCAGCAGCCCTCTTTTGTCTGCTTTCCGATCTCCCAGCTTCTGCAGGAGGACTGGGTCAAAATGTACCGGTTCCATACCGGAAGGTCTGCAGCCGCAGCCTCCGTCAGCCTTCCCTCATCACTTTCCGGCGCAAATCTCAGGATTTCCCCCTTCATCTGCGCCTGCCGGAGGCTTATGGGCGTTCTTGGGCTGTAGCTGTACAAATACATCGCTGTTTCATGAAAAATTCCCTTCTCCGTACCAAACTTTACATGGCGGTTCCAGGGGTGTCCCTCCAGGACTGTATCAAACCGGATTCCAAATCCCTTTACAAAATCCCTCTGCTCATCTCCATGATAAAAAAAGGTATTTTCAAACCGGAGCTCTCCGCTGTCAAGGCCAATCATCATGCGGATTGTAAACGGCATCAGTCTCTCCTCGGGACAATAAAATCCCTGGTATTTCACCACACAGATAACCGGCCCTTCCTGTTCCATATCCACCCGCTCCACCCTACTTTCGCAGCGTTTCACCTTCGTCACACAAAGATCCTCTTCCTTTGTCCGCCGTTCCAATTCAAAAACGGGCTGAACAGACCTCAGCCTGAGCTTCCCATTCAGCCTTACGTCCTCTGCCAGGGATGAACCACCTGCATCCGGAATCTTTAAGCTGATACAGCCTGCATCCACCTGGTATCCCAGGGCTGTTTTTCTGACCCGGACACGATACTCCTTTTCTTGCGGCTTTTTTGGCTGGACGCAGATCCTCTCTCCCATTTTTTCACTGTCCGCCGTATGCCTCATCCATTTCACGCTTCCATCCGGCCATCTGGCGGCCACCTCGTTCTGGACGTCTATAGGATCCCCTTCCAGGTTTCTGACAGTAAAAGCTTCCCCTGTCACCTCGCCTGGCTTCCAGCACGTTCCAAAGGATACATAGCCGCCAATGTTTCTGTTCTCAAGCAAATGTAGTTCCATAATGCTCCCCTCTTGTAATGTCCTGTTATTTTTATGGTTCATAAATTCCCATTTTCATCAGATGCTCCTGTCTGCTCATTTCAAGGATTGTTATGATAACTCTGATTCCACAAGGCTGGTTTTTTTCCAGCTCGATTCCACAATCCTCACCATAGAACAGGCGAATCCTTCTGGCAATGCTCGCAAGCCCGTATCCCTGGGCCTTCATATCCGGCTGCTTTAAATTTTGGTTGATCTCTATCCTCTTCTCTTCGGGGATGCCGGTTCCGTTATCTGCGATAGTAAACGAAATCCTGCCTCCCTCTTTTTTCTCACAGATGATTTCCATTACATGCCAGTCGTTGTTTTCAGACATGGCGTGTACGAAATAATTTTCGATCACCGGCTGGATCAGATGGGTGAGAATGCCGCATTCCTGCAGTTGTGGGTCAATGTCATATTCCACATCCACCGCATCCTGATAACGAAGCTGCAGCAGCGCCATATACAGGCTGCAGAACGCGATTTCCTCCCGTATGGAAGAGACCGGTTCCGCGTCCGTGAGATTCCGAAAAATGCGGGACAGCTTTTCAATATAATCCGCATTTTCCAGATCTCCGTTTTGAAAAAGCTTTCCACGAATCACCTCCAGGGTATTGTACAGAAAATGAGGATTGAACCGTGACTGAATCTGATAAAGCTCGTTCCATTTCTGTCTGATGCGCATCTGGTATTCCTGTTCTATGCTGGTCTCCAGCCGTTCTGTCATGATATTGATATCCTGTGCGATTCCATCGAATTCATCATCCATTCCCGTCAGCTGCAGACGGTAATCCAGCCTGTTGCTTCCGATTGTCTCCAGACCATTTTGAATCCATTCCACCTTCTGGAAAATCTGACGCGTTGACCGGAAATACAAAAGCAGGGCAATCACGGCAAAGCCCGCAAGAAGCAAAAGCAGCAGAGGTGTATCCTGATTGCTGATAAAGAACACCTTCCACCAGGGGATCAGATACGCGGCTGTAAAAATACGGCCATTGTTGCGGATAGATCCCGTGACCCACAATTTCCCCTGAGGATCAATATCATAACCGGATTCTCCACTGATCCAGTCCGTATCAAAGGTTCCTGTATATGGGATTTCTTCTGAATCATAGATAACCCCGCTTTCATTTGAAAGAAGATATATGGCAGACGCTTTTGCTGTGTCCCTCAGCACCACCTTATCAAAAATATCCGCATCATATCCCACCAGAATGCAGCTGTCTTCCTTCTCCGAAAAGGCGCTTCCCTTTATGAGGAATACGCTTTTTGTCATATTGTCCTTCTGCCATGTATAACGCCCCAGCAGCTGCATGGACTCCGTGTCCGCGCCGTTTCCCTTAGGGATGTCCGGCCAAAGCTCGCTCAGCGTATTTTCTCCATAGATCATGCAGTAATTATAATCTGCGCCGGAATTGTACAATCCAATAAATACTATATCTTCATCCTGATTTAGCATTCTTCCTAACAGCTCTACCAGATCAGCCCGCTCTCTTGCGCTTGGAACCTCCTCTCCTTCCCTCTCAAAATAGCTGTACATCATATTTTCATATGTATCTGATTGAAAAACAGGCACATATATGTTGGAAAAGCCATATACCTTTTCCCTGTAAAGCTCAAACAGCTCTCCCATAATCCCTTCGCACTGCAGCATGATGCTGTTTCTCCGTACCGCATAGGAAAAGGAGCAGGTAACGCCTGCAAACAAAATCAACGCGGTGAAAAGCCATATGATAAATACCTTATTAACCGGACGTATGCTGTATTTTTTCTGCGCCATAAAATCCACTTATTATCCTTTCCATTTGGCATCATCTCTTGGTTCCTGCAAAAGTATTATATCATGGCCTGCAAAAAAAGCGGCTGCTTTTATGAGCAGCCGCTTACATAAGGCTGCGCAAATCTATTCATTTGTGGCAGCCCACAGAGCACGCGCGTTTGCAATATCATCCAGCTTATACTGAATCACTTCATCAATTCCAAGGGATTCGCATTGGGCCTTCATCTCATTCCAGATGGAATCAAATTCTGCTTCATCTGCCGCAAACACCATTCTCCAGGAAGCAGGGACGATCACATCCTTTAACGCAGCCTTTTTCAAAAGCATATCGTCGTCATCCGGCGACAGGAATGCGGAAAAGCCTTCCGTCTGGTCTGCAACCGGCCAGTCCTGATCGTCGATCATCTCTCTCAGATAAGTATAACCATACAGATTTGTCCAGTCCTTTGCCAGGTCAGAGCTGTATATATAGTCATAATAGCTGGGAAAATAGGTATAGTTATAGCTGGTGCCTGCGTCAAGCACATATCCGCTGCTGATCAGGTAGGTTATGTTCCAGAATTCAATGGATTCCTCCGCAGGAATCTCCAGCTCCGTTCCATTGTTCAGCGCTTCCGCATAGGTTTCTGTAATGGTGGGAACACCCTCTTCATCATAGTTCCACCGTCTGTCATCTCCGGGATATCCGCTCCACAGAATGAGCAGATCCTCTTCATTTGCAAGAATATCAAGGAACTTTATCGCCGCATCCACATTTTCACAGGTGGCCGAAATGCAGTATCCGCCAGTGGGATAAGCGGATGCCGATGTATAGGTGGGAACAAATTCATCAAATACTACAGGATAATAGCCGTCATCCTCCCATCCTGGATTTCCTGCCCACCCGGCAAGGGCTGCGCCGTTATGGATCTTTTCCCACGCGGTAGAGCGTGTCTGGGATAAGGAATCCGGGTCTATCAGACCAGCCTGGTTCATTTCATACATAAACTTTAATGCACGATAATAGGTGCTGTCATCGGCAAACATGGAGGTTCCTGTCTGTGTGAGTACGTCGTATTCTACGCCCCATCCAAGATAGGTATCCAGCTTGCCCAGCAGGCAGTAAACACTGTTGATATTCCAGAAATGATCCGTATCGAAATCAGAGAAAAGATTCATTCCATAGGTAGGAAGACCGTCCTCCGTCTGCGGATATATTTCCTGCATCTGCTTCAGCACGGGAATGACATCCTCCAGTGTGCTGAACTCCGGGTAGCCTGCCGCAGCATAGACCTCCCAGTTCATCTTGATTGCAAACCGCTCTGTATCCGCCGCAACATTCAATGAGCTTGGTCCCACCTGGCCGATATAATAGAGATTTCCGGTTCCATTGCTGTTATATTCACGGGCATACTCAAATGCAGGGTCAAAAAGCTCTGCATGCGCCGTAATGCTGGGCATCTGATCAATATAATCGTCCAAAGGGATGATCAGTCCGCTTTCTGCAGCTGTCAGCATTTCCTGCTGCGGCAGCCAGATCACGTCCGCCAGATCCCCGGAAGCAAGCTGTGCCTGCAGCCTTTCTTCCGAATAGGGTACCACCCCCACGGTCAGGCCGCGATCCTCAAAAAATTTTCCAAGCCCTCCTGTGAGCTCACCGCTTCCGGAATTGGCATTCACGCCAAAATAAGTAATAGACGCCATTTCCTCACCGTGGTCTTCCTGCGACCCGCAGCCGGCAAGACCTGTGCATCCCAGCAGCAGTGCCAGAGAAAATACAAGTAACCTTTTTTTCATTCTTTTTCCTCCTTAAATATTAAACTTAATCATCACAGCGGCAGTTTCAGACCATGCTTGTCTGCTCAGCCCTTCACCGCGCCGATCATTATGCCCTGAACATAATAGCGTTGAATGAACGGATACACAAAGATGATTGGCAGGATGGTTATCACCGCCATGGTATTTCTAATGGATGTGGTTGAAATCTGCGTCGCCTTATCCAGCATGCTCATGTCCGTCATGCTGTTAATGCTTGAGGCGATGGACGATGCCTGACTGAGATATTCATACAGCGTAAACTGCAGCGTATACAAGTCGGAATCCGTTATGTAAAGAAGCGTATCCATATAGGAATTCCAGGCGCTCACCGCACAAAACAGCGCCACTGTAGCTAAAATCGGCTTTGACAGCGGAAAAACAATATGGATGAACCGGCAGACATATCCTGCTCCGTCAATCTGCGCCGATTCCTCCAGCACCGGCGACAGCGACTCAATAAAGGTTTTGATCAGCACCATATTGTATACCTGAATCAGACTTGGAATAATGTAAACCCAGTAATTATTTAACAGTCCCAGCATCCGAATGTTCATATAAATGGGGATCATTCCCGCCGAAAAATACATGGTTATAATGGTAATCCGGTACAGCAGCTTTCGGTGCTTCATATGCTCTTTTGTAAAAAGATAAGCAAGCACTGAGGTACACAGCACCGGAAGCGCTGTACCGAGGATTGTGCGGCTGAGGGAAATAAACAGGGAATTCAGCACATTGTTCTGTTTAAACAGATTGATGTAATTTTGAAAATGGACACCGATGGGTCTGTACATGATCAGTCCCAGATCCACATAATCGTTCCGGCTGATCGTATTGATGATCAGATAGTAAAAGGGATAAATACACACCAGAGCGATCAGGGTAAAAACCGTATAGGATATGCCGTAAAAAATTCTGTCGGACACAGAAAGCTTCCTTTTCCCTTCTTTCTTCTTCATTTTTACCTCTCATTCTGCCGCGCAAGCGGCTTTGTAATCAAAAAGCTTCTCAGATTTTGTTTTATTCCGCCTAAAATGCGCTGTACCCGCGAATGAGCTTTGAAAGCCAGTTGGCGCCTGCAAACAAAAGCAGTGAAATAACTGATTTCATCATACCTACAGCTGTGGAGTAGGAAATCATTCCGGAACCGATTCCCATATTATATACATACAGATCCAGCGTCTCAATATAGGGCTTTGTCATTGCATTGCTGAACAACAGCTGCTGTTCCATCCCCGCATTCAGGAAGTTTCCGATACTCATAATCAGCAGCACGAAAAAGGTGGGAATCAGCTGCGGTAATATGATATGCCAGATCCGCCGCATGCGGCCTGCGCCATCCACCTGCGCCGCTTCCAGAATTTCATGATCAATCCCAGCAATGGCGGCCAGATATACAATCGCGTTCCATCCCAGGGACTTCCACAGATGCAGCAGCGCCATTTTCAGCCAGACGTGTTCGCTGGACGTTAAAAACGGAATTCCATTTTCAATCAGTCCCAGCTGCTTTAACACATTGTTCACAAAGCCCGTATCCACAGCCAGCATTCCATAGACCAGAGAATATACGATAACCCATGAAATGAAATTGGGCAGTGTCGTGACAGTCTGAACAAACTTTGTGAACTTTGAAGAACGAAGCTCATTGAGAAACACGGCAAAGAGCATTGGCAGCGGCATCAGCAGATAATTAATCAGCTGCATTCCCAGCGTATTGCGGATTACCTCAAAAAGCCTGCTCCTCATCTCCGGCTGAAGGAAAAGGGCCGAAAAGTTTTTCAGTCCGACCCAGTCGCAGTCGAAAATAGACCGTCCCGGTCTGTAATTGACAAAGGCAAATGACCAGCCCCAAAGAGGCAGATAGTTGAAAATGAGGATGAAGATCACAAATGGAAGCGCCATCCAGAACAGCTTCCTGCCATCTCTCTCATGGACCTGCCGCAGTCCGGCTTTCTTCGCTTTATACATGACGGTAATTCCTCCTTTCGAATTATTCACGCATTCATCGTCATATTG